>PCVT01000093.1:1469-2433 GCA_002787075.1 Parcubacteria group bacterium CG11_big_fil_rev_8_21_14_0_20_41_14 | reverse complement strand
CTGATCGCAGAGCGACCAGCTGTTTTACCTCAGGAGGGTCAGGTCGAAATCGCCAGTGAAATAGACCTATAGTCCATTTCCACGGCTTGTCAATCACCTTTGGGATGATGACATTCCAGAGATCAAACATCGGGCCGTATCTGACCCTCGGTGACACCGCTAAAAGAAGCAGTGCCGGTAAAATGAACAAGTAATGATTTTGGAAAATTCCGAACAGATGGGAATCTCCCGAAATCCATTGATGGACGCTGCTGGCCAGCAGTAAAACCGCTGACAGCAGTCCAATTACGAAGAGAAGGCTTACAAGCCATTCTCTCATTGAACTGATGGACATATTGTCTCCAAGCTTTGCTTAACTTTTGTCTCAAATTTTAGAACTTGTTAAGCGTTGTTGGTTAAACCGTTTTGTTTATCACCGTGCCGTTAGGCAGGGTAATAATTAAGTTTGCATTGTTGTCATTCCCAGCGCCAACAGTGACACGGTAATGAAATTTGCCTGTTTGGCCTTCCTCTACAGCCTTCTGGCGTTCGGCTTCGGCTGCGGCTAAACCGCGGTTTAATGCATTGACAACTGGAGATACATTCTCCGGTTGATCTTTGAGTTTCGCATCTGCAGTTTTATTCCCTCCGTATGGGAAGGAAAATTTAGGACCTTGGAGCTTGGTTCCTAACCAAAAAATCAGGAGTTCAACAATGACAAGAATGCCGATAGATATAGAGTATACTTTCCAGGTTTCCTGTGGGATTTTCACCCACCAGGGGAGAAAGGCACGCCAAATAGCGAAAGCGTACCAGGCAGATATAAAGAATAAAAAATGCATGGTACGGGTTTTATGAAAACCCAGGGCTATTAGTAGCCCAAAGATAGCCCAACCGATCAACTCTTGTGTTAGAGTCATCATTTTTTTCTCCAATGTTTTTGTCCAACTTTGTTCCGGTAAAGGACGATTTGCGTTGGACGTGG
>PCVT01000093.1:0-1337 GCA_002787075.1 Parcubacteria group bacterium CG11_big_fil_rev_8_21_14_0_20_41_14 | reverse complement strand
ATTGTAGTCGTCCGTTGGTTTTCAAATCTTTAGGCAATTCGCCTTGATAAAAATTTTCCGGACGAGCTTTATAAGCCAGGTCTGCTTTGGATGGAGATTTATATCCCCAGGCTATTTTAACCGTGTGTTCGAAATCGTCACGAGATGCTAGAAGCTCTAGCATTGCTTCTAATCGGCGAACACCTTTAAGAAGCGGGAAACGATTTCGAATTATTTTGATGTTCATTGAACACCTCATTGGTTTAGGGTTTTTAATTTACGTTTGGGAGGATAATAACACATTATTTTAATTTTGTCAATATTTGCGAATTGAGCCATCTATTTTCTAACTTTACCTACCCTTGTTGAGTCATATAAAATCTAACTCAAGTTAAGTAATTAATTTGGGTTAAATATATGACTAAAATGAGCAAAAAGGAATTAATTTTGGCTACTAAGCCAAGATATTTGAAAGCCAGTAAGAAAGGAAAGGGTAAGATACTGGATGAGTTTTGCGAGAACACGGGTTATGATCGTAATTACACCATCCAGATTTTTCAAGCCAGGTACGATTATGGCAGAGTTGTTCGGGAAGGCCGTATGGCCAGAAAAAAGATTTACAGCGCTGATGCAATGACAGCAGTCACTAAGGTTTGGGAAACATTGGATTACCCCTGTGGGATAAGGTTACAGCCTAATCTGCTCACTACCTTGGAATCGATGATTAGATTCAAAGAAATCAGCGTATCGGAAACGATCATGCGCCAGCTGAAAACAATCAGCGCTAGGACTATTGATCGGCGTCTTGCCAAAGAACGGGAAATCAGGAAATTGGATAGGCATCGTGGCACGACTAAGCGAGGTACTATGCTTAAATCAGCCATTCCGATAAGGATCACCAACTGGGATACTGGCAAAGCTGGCTTCATGGAAATGGACACGGTCGCCCACAATGGTGGCAATCCATCTGGAGAGTTCATTTACACGCTGGATATGGTAGATATCTGCTTTGGTTGGTCAGAACAATACGCGGTTATGGGTAAGGGCGAAATAGGCGTAGTTAACGCGGTTAATGTTATTAGAACTGGTTTGCCGTTTAATTTAATCGGTCTGGATTCGGATTCCGGCGGAGAATTCGTTAATTGGCATATGGTACGCTACTGTGAAAAAGAAAAATTGTATTTTACACGGTCAAGACCAGATCATAAGAATGACAATGCCTACGTTGAACAAAAAAACTACACCCATATTAGGCGGTGGCTCGGCTACGGACGTTTTGACTCTCCACAACAGCTGATAGCCATCAATAATCTCTATCGCCATGAACTATGGCTGTACAACAATTTCTTCTTGCCTGT
>PCVT01000065.1 GCA_002787075.1 Parcubacteria group bacterium CG11_big_fil_rev_8_21_14_0_20_41_14 | reverse complement strand
TATCCAAGTCTTCTTGCTTTGGAAGTTTTTCTAATTGGGCTAATTCTGGATTATATGAACTATAGTATAATTCTATTAAATTGCGAGTATCCAAAGGCACAGCAGTGACTCCTATTCCGCTTAAAGAGCCAATAACAGTATTCACGCGCGTATCAAGCTTTTCTATGTATTGGCTGAATATTTTTTCTGAAAGCGTAATAACTTTTGCCGGAGAAAACACAGCTCCAAGCTGGCTTACAAAGCCCTTGCGAGCGTCTTTTCCCGGCTTGTATGGAATAACAATATAGAATCGCTTGCCCATTATATCTCCTAATTCAATTAATTGGCTTATAAAAGCGCGGTATTCTTGAACTTGAACATGCAAAAGCTCGTTTGTCTGCTCTTGCTCTTTTTGCTTAAGCTGTTCAAGATATCCATCTATGTTCAATTGCCTGGACTGGATTACGATTTGAACGGAAAAACTCAAAGAATTTAAAAATGATATATATCCTGAAATAATCGCGTTCTGCTCATCTTCGCTTTTTAGGGCAAAGTTGATTGATGAGGCAATTAAAACCTTGCGGATTGATCCGTCTCTGAGGATTACAACATCATCCTTAATTTCCGCGATATCAAGATATTGCTGTGTTGAGATTGATGTTTTTGATTTTGATAGGTTGGATTTTGTCATTTGGTTTTTTTCTTTAGCACTTCTTCTGGACGATATTTTCCACCAGTATCTACCATAAGGGTTAAGGATGAGAGAGTGCTTTTTGGCGGATGTATTTTATTAATCAAAACTGGGGCGTCTTTATTTTCTTTTACTTTGCTGTCTTTGGATTTTACTGTATTAAGCTTGAAATTCTTGTTCCAGACGCGCAATTGCGCGCGCGTTAATGACCTGATTATTGAAAGCAAAAATATATGGAATTTTTGGCCGTTGATTTTCACGAACGCGAATACGACATATACTCCGAAAATTAAAATCGCTTCTATGATAAATAATGCTGTGTCTGCTAATTTGTACGCTAAAAATATGAAAAGCACTGCCACAACGCCCATGATGAACTGGCGGACTGTGATTGGCCCGATTATTTTGTCTTCTACGTCTATGAATTGTGGAACTATGAATTGGGGCATAATGAGTAAAATGTCAAAGCTCAAATGTCAAAAGTTTTGATATTTGGATTTTGAATTTGATTTGACATTTGGATTTTGTCATTTGGATTTATCTTAGTTTACCATTTAAATCTGATATGGCGAAAAATTCTTCTTGGGTTATTTTGTCTTGGTTTATATTTGGATCTAAAAGCGCTTCTGATAATTTTTTTCCTTGGGTTAAAGACGCCTCTCCTATTGAAATATATTTCTGATAAAGCGGGCTTGAATGAAAATTCCTAATTGCCGCATATTTTTGCGCGATAGAATCCATTTCAAGTGATTTTATTTTTGAAAGGATTTTTTCTGCTGCTTGGCTTGAATTGCCAAATGATCTGAAATCAGAAATAGAAAAGCTTGAAAATTCGCCTGATAAGCCGACTGGTTTCGCGCTTTGGCGCATTTGAGCTTGTTGCGGCAGATTCGCTGGTAGCGGCAGGTTCGCAGAAAGCGGCAGGTTCGCTCCCAGCGGACTTGTCGCTTGATTGGATGATCTGGATTTTATATCATCAAGCCGGATTTTATTTGATTGCGCGCTTTGTCGCCTGGCCTGGAATTGCGGCAGGTTCGCAGAAAGCGGCAGGTTCGCAGAAAGCGGCAGGTTCGCTCCCAGCGGACTTGTCGCTTGTTTGGATGATCTGGAAAGCGACCCTGCCGCTGAGATTGGGAGCGACAAGGCCGCATCCGGGGACAAGGCCGCATCCGGGGCCGCGGAAGCGGCGTGATCTGGTTTTGATTTTAAAATATCTTCCAAATCAAATCCTTTTTCCGAACTTGATTTTATAAGGTTGTCTATTTCTTTTTGTGGGTTGATTTTAGTGGCTTGAGGAGGCGCGGTTTTTCCATCAAAGGTGAGACCTTTTGAAAAGGTCTCACCTTTTTTTGAAACTGTGTGCGCCCTGTTATAGGCATTTTCAATTAATTTTTGGGCTGGTTCAATTGAGTTTTCCGATAATCCTAATCCTCCGACTTCAAATGAGCGTGAAAGATATTCTTTTATTTGAATTTTAGTTCTTATGTCTCTTAATCTGGATTTTACTAATGCTTTGGCTCTTCTGGCGAAATCTTGTTCTGATTGCTTGGTTCCTGATTGCGAAAATATGGAGCGCGCGATTGTTTCTGATTCTTGGTCAACTGATATTTGGCCTTGGATTTGGTTTGCTTTTTTCGCGGCCTGGGCTAATTCTGCTTCGTCGGTTTGTAATGATTCCTCTCCCTCTGCTAAGGGGGAGCCGG
>PCVT01000003.1:2111-2283 GCA_002787075.1 Parcubacteria group bacterium CG11_big_fil_rev_8_21_14_0_20_41_14 | reverse complement strand
ACGAAGAAAAGGCAAAAATGGTGAATGGATCGAAGAGTGGGAAGACGTGGCAATCAAATATATAAAGCCGGGAGACGAAATTCTAACCCTTGATGAGAAAACCGGAGAATTTGTCCCGCAAAAAGTTGAAAAGCTCATGGATATGGGGGTACAGGAAGTATTCTTGTTAACC
>PCVT01000003.1:0-2029 GCA_002787075.1 Parcubacteria group bacterium CG11_big_fil_rev_8_21_14_0_20_41_14 | reverse complement strand
AGGATAAAACAACTGTGTTTGAGATAGATCAGTCCATACGTATAGAAGATATGAAAAAAGACTCTTTTGTGAGCCTTGCAAGCAAGCAGAAATCCTTTACCATTCGTCTTACACGCGCTGACAAAAAAATTCTTCTGAAAAGGTTCTATAAAAAGACTCCAAAACGCTTTGGCCCTGAGAATTTCGCTTTAACTATTGTCTTTATGATACACGAATCCTCATATCCTATTACTAAAATTATCATAGACAAAGAGTATACAAATTATGAAAGACTTATTGTCTCGCTTATTCAGCGATACTATCCGCACCTGACAATTGTATTTCAGTCAGTCGGGAAAAATTCTCCGGCACATGAAGCGTCATTCTTTACCGGTTTGGGGAAACACTCAGATTCATATAAAAAACAGTCACAGCGCTACTTTGCAAACCAAGAAAAAAAGATCGGGGTCAGCTCGAATCTCAAAGGATTCCTGACTGCAGAACTGTTACACCCAGAGTTTACAGGGATTCGCAGTCCACACGATCTTTTATCTCCTAAACCTTACCACAAAATACTTGATCTGTCAAGTAAAACAAACTGGGTCAAAGTTAAACATCTCAAGCCCGGTATGACGATTGCAACTGCCAATGGATGGGAGAAAATATCTGCAATTATTCCAAGAGGTCGCAAGCAAACTTTTGACATTCAAGTCGCGGGTACTCATAACTTTGTCGGCAACGACATTGTGGCACACAATACATATATAAGTGGCAACGTGGGGATTGGGACCACCGCACCTGCTAATAAACTAGTTGTTAAAGGAGATGGCTCATCAACAGGGTTGATGATCGGAGGGGCTACAACTTACGAGTTTGCAGTGGATAGCATTACAGCAGCAACAGACTATTTGAACTTTCGTTCTGTTTCAGCTAACACCAATACTACTCACGTAAACAATATCTTAGTCTTGCAACGAACAGGCAACGTAGGCATCGGTACGGCCTCTCCTCTTGCAAAGTTGGATGTAGCAGGAGCAGCAACAATTGGAGGACAGCTAACCTTTGATGCCGGGAATACTATTCAGACAACTGCAATGAATACCCTAACTCTGGGAGGAGCAACAACAGGAAATATTGTTTTAAATCCTGCAAATGCAGCAGCAGGCGGAGCAGTATTACCTAATACCAATAATGTTACAGATATAGGATCATCAACTCTTCAGTTTAGGAATATCTATGCAACAAACTTTATCGGAGGAAGTTCCGGAGTACAAGGGTTATGGCAGAGAACCAGTGGAAGTCTTGCTCCGACAAATATAACAGACTCTATAAATCTTGGAGCAACTGCAACATCCTCTGCCCTAGTACATCTGGCAGGGACTGCCAATGAAAACTCGTGGATTAATACCGGGAATGTGGGAATCGGGACGACGGGACCTATCGCCAGATTAGAGGTCAATGGAAGAGCTATTTTTCATACAGAAGGATACGGACCCAATGATATTAGCAGTGCTAATGTTACTATCCAGCAAAATCTAAACACTTTAGGTTTAACGACTCAGTCTTTTCCGACTTCGAATCAATGGGCATTCAGGCTAAGAGATGTTGTTGAAGGTGATTTCGCTATTTATGATGTTGTAAATAGTGCGTCTAGGATTTATATCAATTCGAGTGGCAACGTGGGCATCGGAACGACGAGTCCTGATGTAAAGCTTGCAATTGAGGGAACTTCGTCTGTGGCAACTGGAGATGGCAGCGAACTTGTTACATTCAGGGACAATAGAACAACGACAGGAAGTGCACTAAATTATGTTTTAGGTATTAATCGGCAGAATTCAGCAACGGCCGCATGGTACTTGGGGAATGACGGCAATAGTAATGCTGTATTTTCTACCAATAATTCGGATATGAGAATTGGTCACGACATAAGTGGTACTTTTTATGAAGATATAACGATTAAGGGAACTGGCGTAACAGGAACCGGCAACGTCGGCATCGGGACGACGAGCCCAGTGGCAAAATTAGAAGCAGCTGGAATAACTTATCTTGG
>PCVT01000166.1 GCA_002787075.1 Parcubacteria group bacterium CG11_big_fil_rev_8_21_14_0_20_41_14 | reverse complement strand
GTTCCAAGCGGAACACCAATTGTTTCAGTATCAAGCTTGCCTTTAAGTATAACTTCAACAATCATGTTTGGGCATGCTAAATCAGTGCCTGACGGCGTGTTTGAGATTGGGATTAAGACATCTCCTGGACTAGTTGATGGTTGTGGAGTTGCAAGCACTGTAAAAGACACAGGATTGCTATACATGTCAGAATTGCGACGAACTCGAATATCTACATCTCCTAATGGAGCATCAACAACGCGCACGCAAATATTATTATTTGACCATCCATCTGTAGGACAATTACTTTTTGTTGATGAATCTACTAATTCACGCGAAAGCACTGGGTTTGTTTCTTCTTGCCAAAAAGTCGCGCCATAGTTTTGATTTGTATTAAAATCGTCTATATTGCCAAAATTTTTTCCTTTTAAGCTTATAACACTATTATTTTTTCCTCTGCTTGGAGAAACTGAACATAGGCCAGGTCTTTCAGTATTATTTACATCAAAACTCCCATATGAATTTTCCCGCGAATCCTGCTTTCGAATAACTTTAACAGGCCCGCCTGTGCTTTCTGGAGCTACTTCAGCCATAATTCTTCTGTCGCTCCAAGTACCTCCGCATATTGTACTGCTTAACTGATTAGCATAAGTTCCATTAAACTGAACTTGACCGCCTTCTTCAGTTGTTTGGCCCCATGAATTTCCAAAATAACATCCATCAATTGTCACCCAAGTGCCTACTGCTCCATCAGCTGGAAGAAAAGAATTAATTTTCGGGTTGCATCTTCCTGTGTCTACATCGCATGTTGATTTGCACGCAGGATTTGTTTCCAAACAATCAGTGTTTGAGCCGCATTTTGCTTTCAAACTTAAAGATGACGCATTTAAAACTCTGTTTTCTGCATTTACATATCTTACGCATGCCCACGCATCTTTACTTTTAACTCCTCCATTTAATGCAGAAACACTAATATCTGTCTGAACTCCAGTTTCAGTGCTAAAACGCAAATCATCTTCTATGTTGCTATCAAAACATTCTTCTTGCATTCCTCGGCTTTCTCTTTGATATCCGCCCCAAGTAAAATCTCCAACAAGAGATGCAGGATCAAGGGGCTGTCCTCCGCAACTGCTTGCTGGGCCATATGGGGTTGCCACAAAAGTTTCTGTATCTATTTCACTATACAAAAGCGCGCTACCAGGAGACACGCTCAAGCGATCCACATCACATACTTTGTTTCCTGTTTTGAATTTCCATGAATACGCTGGTATTTTGTTTTCGCCAATATTATAATTAGTGCCGCTTAAAAATTTTCCATCAAGCGATTTCAATCCGCTTTCTCCGCCTAAAATTGACACGCGATACCAAGTATTTAAATCAAGATTTTTATTAATCCCAACACTGCTATTAGTCGGCATAACCAGCAAAGGATTTGTTATTCCAACTGGAACAGGAGTTCCTGTTGCGCATGTTTGGTCAGAACATTTTAATATTTGTATGTTTGCGTCATTTACTCCAATGGTATTGATTCGCTTACTTGTTTCAAAGCTAATAACTGCGTTCGCGCATGAATCAGTGCATGAACTGCTTGGCTCTGGATTTTTTACTGTGAATGTGTCTGGAATCTGGCAAGTGCACGCGTCTTGCTCCCCTGGAATTCTGCATTCTAGACCTTGCGCACATATATTTTGATCTCTTGATGCTGGAGTACAAGTATTTGGAATAGTTGAACATGATTGCCCAATCCCGCCAGCAATATCAAACACAACGCCATTAGACGTCTCATTCCCTATCTTCACGCGCACCAGGCCGTCCTGCGTCAAATCCGGAATTGATGATAAAACTGTTGTTCTATCTTCCCAGATATTGCCTTCTGTCTTAATTATATTCGGAGTAAACAAAACACTTCCATCAATTTCTGAAGCTTTACTTAAATTTCTGCCTTGCAATTCCATGCTTCTTCCCCATGCGCCTGAATTAGGAATAATTTTATCCAAGCAAGGCCCTAAATATGTTCCAGAAGTATCAACGCTAAAACTTACTGGATTGCTATCAAGAACGCCAATTGATCCACCTTTATCAACTGTTACAACAACATTAAACGCAAGAGGATTTCCATCTGCAAATCCAGTTGGAAGTTTATCTATTTCTGGCTCTGCTATAAAATCAGCTCCAATACTTTTATCTGACCAGGTTCTAGAAACAACATTCAAAGATGGCGGAGTATCACTCCAATATTGCTCTGCTTCTGTTGTTAATGGCTTATTTATATCAAGTTCCGCATCAAGTTGGGCTATAACTATATTGCCGCTCTGATCATCTTCAAAATTTCTTCCAATAACAGTCATGCATCTATTCCACATTCCGCCATTAGGAGAAAGTTGGTATATATATGGTTCACTCGCGCACTGATTCGCTGGCTTTACCGTAAAAGACCAATTCTCTGTATTTGCGTCTTCAATAGCATCCCTTGGTTCAATATACGAAGCAGAAGCAGAATATAAAGTTTCTGGAATTAAATCATCAGT
>PCVT01000018.1:105-2411 GCA_002787075.1 Parcubacteria group bacterium CG11_big_fil_rev_8_21_14_0_20_41_14 | reverse complement strand
AATCGAAAAACTTGAATTTGTCTTTGATGACTTTTCGCACTTCGCCGTCCTCGTCTTTATATTCAAACGTGAATTTGCGGGTACCGCGCCCTTTCATCTGAACGAAATCGGTTGGTGAGAAAACGGGGCGAAGCAAGGCGAGATTCAAAATATCTTCACAGTCATAGCCAGTCGTCATCATGCCGACGGTAACGCACACCCTTGTTTTGCTTGATTTGTAGCCGGGCAAAAATTTTGTATGGCCATTGAGATTATTGTTGGCAAAGTTAATCGGCATTTGTTGGGAGTCCTGAATGTTTGAGGTGACTTGAACGGCAAAATCGGAACTGTATTTATCCGGCCATACTTGGTGAGCCATCTGATTTAAGGTTTGCGTAATCTTGGAAGCGTGCTTTTGGCTGACGCAAAAAATAAGCGTCTTGCCCATCTCGCCGCTTATCGGGTCTTTGAGGGCATTTTCAATAATGGATTTGCAAAATACCTGATTTGTTTTGTCGGAAAAGAATTTTTTCTCAAAATCGCGCTGGAAAAAAGTTTCTTCGGTTTCTTCACCCTCCTCGTTTTCAACCATTACCGCATAACCCTTTTCCGAAAGTAGCTCCGTGGTAATGTCGGTGCGAGCGTCAACGGCAACTGGATTGATGAGATAGCCGTCTTTTACGCCGTCAAGCAAGGTATATCTGAACGTCGGCTCGCCGCTCGGACAACCAAAAGTCGTGTAGGTATCCAATAGTTGCCTGCGTTCCCATGCGCGCGGATCATTTGCTGAAAGTTTTTGAGGGTCAACATTTTTTAGATAATCTTTCGGCGTTGCAGTAAGTCCGAGCTTATAGCCGACAAAGTATTCAAAGACGGCGCGGCTGTTGCCGCTGATTGAGCGGTGCGCCTCGTCGGAAATAATGAGGTCAAAATCTGTCGGCGAGAAAAGTTTTTTGTACTTGGCTTGAGAGGCAAGACTTTGGACAGTTGAAATAACGATGTCCGCTTTTTTCCAGTCATCACGGTTTTGCTTGTAAACAACAGATGTGTAGTCGTTTTTGAGATAGCGGACGAAGTTTTTGTATGCCTGATCTTCAAGCTCCAAGCGATCCACTAAAAACAAAATTCTTTTCGCGTTGCCGGTACGCAAGAAAAGTTTAATGACTGCGCCGGATACAAGCGTTTTTCCTGTGCCAGTTGCCATTTCAAAGAGAAAGCGGTCATTGCCGGTTTCCGCGCTCCGTTGCAGTGCTTGAATTGCTTTAAGTTGATATGGACGCAAAACCCGCAAACCCTCGTCATAGAGATATTGCGCTTTCGTCGTTTCGTCTTTATAGCGGGGATCGTCTTTGAAATTCGGATTTTGCGTCGTAGCAATGTAATCCGATTCAACCTTGTCGTCGGCAAGACGCTTGTTGTCGGGCGTAAACTCCAAGCGGTGCATGAGTGATTCTTGCGTGGGAAATTCCGTGATAATTTCCGGATTGCCTCGTTCTAAATCCCAGAAATAGTGCAAATTGCCGTTTGAAAGCAACACGAAGCGAGCATTTTGAGATTGAGCATAGCGGCGTGCTTGTTCTTTCCCATCGAGCGGGTCTTTCTCCTCTTTCTTCGCTTCCAAAACGACAAACGGAAATCCCTTTTCGTCTAGCAGTAGAAAATCAATAAATCCGCCCTTGGTACTTTCAAAGTCCTCGCCAAAAGCGTCAATGTCTTTCTTAGTGATTTTTACGTTTGGCTCAAGCTGGATATTTGCTGGTCCTTTTTCGTTATCAAAAAATTGCCACTCCGCTTCTTCAAGGAGTTTGTTTATTTTTATGCGCGCTTTTGCTTCTTTAGAGTTTGCCATAATTATTTGAGTAAATCGTCAACGCTTACCTCAAGCGCATTGGCAATTTTTGTAAGCGTTTCAATGGTTGGGTTCTTATTCACGCCGGACTCAAGGCGTACTATGGTATTCAATGAAAGATCAGAAAGGCGGGCTACCTTTTCAAGAGAGTAGCCCTTTTGCGCCCGCAGTTTTTTGAAATTAAAGCCGATTTTGGAATTTGACATTGGATTATTTGCCATATACCATTAAAAGGTATAAACTAAATGATACATCATGCTCGTTAGCCATTTTATGATAACTTATTCTTTCGCGTTTGGCAAATTCAAAGGGAGTTCCACTTTGTTGCGCGCGCACGGGAAGGGTGGGGCAAGCGCAACTATTCTTTCTTTTCTTTCGGTCCCGCCGTTCGAAAAATCCGCTGGGGGTTTCCAGCAGTCGGGCAAAAAGGAAGGGGGTTGGGGGGAAGGAATTTTTGCCCGCCTGCTTTTGAGCGGGG
>PCVT01000018.1:0-91 GCA_002787075.1 Parcubacteria group bacterium CG11_big_fil_rev_8_21_14_0_20_41_14 | reverse complement strand
GGGTTTGGGGGGAATTCCGCCATGCCGGAGCGAATACAAAAAAAGGCCGCACCCGCCGCCTGCTCTGTCAGGAGCAGAAGCCAGCAAAAAA
>PCVT01000109.1:11361-13611 GCA_002787075.1 Parcubacteria group bacterium CG11_big_fil_rev_8_21_14_0_20_41_14 | reverse complement strand
TGAAGTTATACTTAAAGGCAAGCTTGATACTGAAACAATTGGTGTTCCGCTTGGAACAGCGCTTACTTCAGAAGAAATGGCAAATAGTAATTTTATAGTACGCGAGAAAGAAACAACAGACGCGCTTGCTGGAACCATAATGTCTGAAATATTTTATTCAAAATCACAGCTTTGGTTTATTCCAGAGAATGCGCTTTTAACAAGCAAGGCATACGAAATTGTTCTAAAAGGATATATTGATGAAGCAAATACAGGACTTATGAGCATTACAAATGGAGTTTTGCAATCAGGAGAAGCAAGTATTTGCGCGGATAAAAGTAATAATCAAAGATGCGTGAAAGAATTTCCCACAGTAGCTAGCGGAAGTATAGAACAATGTAAACTTACTCATTTAGAAATTAATCCAAACGCACCAGTATATACATGCGCTGGAAACGCGTGCAATGGAGACCAAGACAGCGCAAACGAGCATCAAAGAATTTTTACCGCAGTAGGCATAAACAAAGCAGGCCAAATAGCAGATCCAGACAATGTTGTTGTTTGGCAATCATCTGATATAGGAATTCTATCAAGCGCAACCAAAACAGACGCTGAAGTTAATGAAGATATACAGCAATTGTTTGCCATAAAAGGAGTAAATGGTTCAGCAAATATAAGCGCAAACGCGGGCGGAATAACCGGCTCAACAGAAGTGCGCGTGTTTATTTGTGAAAATCCTTGGCCTGCCTCAATGATAGAGAATGGGAAAGCGTGGAATGATACAAATTTAACTTACTCAAATACAACAAAAGATATCAGAACTAATTTTTCAATGTTCTATTGCAAAGATAATGGACAGAGTATTCTGCCTAATCTTGACATGAAAGTAGAAGTTGGCATTGATGATGTTGGAGACGGTCCTAATGACTTGCGCTCTGTGCAAGGATTATTAAAAGAATTATTCTTTATTCCTGAAGGTTTGGATGATGCCATAGGAATCAGAGTGCTTCAGAATGCGAAAAACCAATCAGTTCAAGAGTGGTATAATAACCAAGAATTTACCAAAGGCAGCCCAAAAAAAATATCTATTCATGGTTTTGACGCATTGCAAGATGGGCGCACAATATACGTGAGTGCTATAAATGATACCAAGGCAATTGTTCCGTCAATTTATAATAATATATACTTGATTTCAATAAATGATAATGCAAATGAAGATAGTATTAATATTTATAATCAATTAGTTGAAAATTGGAGATTTTTGGTGAATATTGAAGATACTGATGAACAAAATAAATTGCGCCGCGATCTTAAGCGAATTGAAGACGCGAATACAGTAAAGCAGGTATTAGACGCGAAATACCCGGCAGTAAAGCTTGAATCAGGATCATTTAAAAAAGGATTTTCAGCAAGTACCTGGCCTTCTTGGCAAGCAGGCCTAAGCGCTGATTTAGGAATTCAAATGCCAAAAGATCCAGTGCAAAGCGATCCTGATAAAAACGTGATTAATTGCGCGGATAATCTTCAGCCAACTTGCTGGAATGGAACTGATTTTTCATGTATTGGAAATTTTGCAGACGGAAGAAAATCTACTTTTTATAGATATGAGTATACTACAGAAAATCAAGCAATATTTAGAATGAATTTAGAATATAGCAATGAGAACTGGGGAAATATAATTCAAGGAGATGGATGGTCTTTGCCAGATGGAAATTCTTGCTATAACATACAGTACACAAAACAATACTAGTTTTAGAAATTTATAATTTTGTGTTATAATATATTTATGTTTGAAGATAACGCACAACCAATGCAACCAGCTCAATCAGGACAGGCGCCAGATGCAAAACCAGCCACTCCGCAGGCAGTAGAGGATATATTTGCTGATACAGACAGCACTCCCACCCCCCCTCAATCCCCCCCTCAGGCAGGGGGGGAGAGCATGATTCAGCCCGGGCCGCCAACCGCGCTAACAAGCGGAAAGCTTAAGCCATTGCCTACAGCAGAAGGAAACAGCGTGCCTTCTAATCAAGTGTCAGGCGCAAAAGAAGAAAGCAGTTTTCCTTTTAAAAAATTATTCATAATATTAGGAATAACTTCTGGAATTATCACAATAGCAGTAATTGCGTTTTTCGTTTTCAAAAGCACATTACCCAAACAAGCAGAACAAAACCAAGATGTTGGCGCGCCAGAAAACAATATTCAAACTCCTATTGCTCCAGCGGAAAATCAGGAACAGATTGATAACAGCCAAGAAGATAATCAAGATAG
>PCVT01000109.1:0-11350 GCA_002787075.1 Parcubacteria group bacterium CG11_big_fil_rev_8_21_14_0_20_41_14 | reverse complement strand
AACAAACACAGCAAGACAAGGCCTTGAACCCTATTGCACAAGATATGTCGTCAAAAGATACAGACCAAGACGGATTAACTGACGCGAAAGAGTTTGACATAGGCACAAATTATCGCTTAGTTGACAGCGACAATGACGGTCTGAGCGATTGGGAAGAGGTTTCAATTTTCGGCACAGATCCTTTAGATAAGGATTCTGACAATGATTCATATTTGGATGGAGAAGAAGTACAAAATGGATATAATCCTTTAGGAGATGGAAAATTATTAGATTTTGAAAAAGCACAATAAAAATTATGTTAGGATTTGGAAAAAACAAACAAGCTTCCACTGAAAAAACCACAGTAGAGGCGCAAAACAAAAACAAGCAACCAGCTGTTTCTATTGATATTGCGGAAGACAAATTCACAGTAATGCCTCAGCAATATCTGCCCCAAAAAGGAAAAACTCCAAAAATACCAGACGCGCCAAACACTGGCGCTACGCCAACATCAGGAATAAATAAAAAGTTTTTGATTTTAGGCTCAGTAGCGTTTGTGGCTTTAATCGCGCTTTGCGTTGTTTTATATATAGTATTTCTTTCTCCAAAGGAAGCTACTTCTCCAATAGCCCAAGCACCAGCGCAATCAGCGCCAGCTCAAGGAGCAAACCAAGAAAATGAAGATCCAAGCATAACAGAAAAAATAATTTCCACGCAAGCGTATGATAGCAGTAATATCTTAATTGGCTCAATGGAAATTACTATTCCAGCCACAGTGGCGCAAGTTTTTGGCACAGGAATAGGAATTACATCTCTTTTATCGGATGATTTGACTTTACCTGAAGAAGGCGCGATCATAGGTGGATTATATAGCATATATCCTTCTGGCGTGTCGTTTGATGAAGCGCTTTCAATAGAAATTGTTTTATCAGATATTCCAGAAGAAGCAAATATGGCAGATATTTATCCAGCGTATTTGCGCGGAGTTAAATGGCAGGAATTTGATGATTATCAAGCAACAGAAGCAGGATTTATTTTAACTTTAGAAAAACTGCCAACTGGAACTATCGCGGTTATTTGGAATCCAGCTAAAGCAGAAGAAAATCCAGAACAAAATTTGAATTTCACAAAAGCAGTTCCTTCTATTGATACTGATGAAGATGGATTAACTGACGCTGAAGAAGAAATGATTGGAACTTCTTTTTCAAGCGTTGATTCAGATGAAGACACATATCCTGATTTGGAAGAGATTTTGAATGGATACAGCCCTTTGGCGTCAGATGGAGCTTTATTGGAAAGTTCTGGTATATTCGCGCAATACACAAACGCGACTTATGGATACCAGATTAGCTATCCGTCTGGATGGCTGGCTGATTCGCTTGATACAACTAATAAGCAGGTTCTCTTTATTTCAGAAACAGAAGAATTTTTTGAAGTGCTGATTCAGGAAAATCCGCTTAATACCCCGATTGTTGACTGGTTCAGATCCATGTCTCCATCCCTAAAAAACATTGAGCTTGATGTGGCTGTTCTTGATGGAAGGCCTGCTGTATGGAGCCCAGATGGCCTGACTTTGTACGTGTCAAAAGATGGAATTATTTATATTCTTACTTATAATCGCGGCACGCGGGATGAGATAAGCTGGCCAAATATGTTTGAGTATTTCTATAATAGCTTTGCGTTCGGAAACACGATTAATGATAATAACGCGCAAGATCAGGATGGTGATGATTCAGGGAGCACTACGCCAGATGCTTTGTAATAAAATTATGAGTATCACGTTCATAAACCAAGTTTCAGGCACTGCCCGAATTCCAAAGGCAGTGCTTTTGGGTTTATTTAAGCGAACACAAAAATTGTACAAGAAAAAAATCCGCGAAAAATCCATAAGCGTAATTTTTGTTTCAGAAAATGAATCTAAGAAATTGAACTCAAAATATCGCAACAAGGCATATGCCACGAATGTTCTCTCATTTGAATCATTTAGTAACGATGAATTAGGCGATATTATAATTTGTCCTGCTGTTGCTCGCAAGCAGGCAAAGGATATGGATGTGGGATTTGTTTGGTGGTTGAGCTTTTTGTTCACTCATGGGCTTTTGCATTTAATCGGATTTGACCACAAAACAAAAAAGCAAGAAATTAAAATGGATGATTTAACTAAAAAAATTATATGCGAATAAATATTTTTAGGAGGACAAAGCGGGCTTTGTGCGGATTATTCTCAGTTGTTACGCGAGATACTAGCGTTCGGCTTATGTCTGTTATCGGCATATTAGTAATTGCGGCAGCTCTTTGGCTCAATATCAATGGCATTGAGTTTATAGTGGTGCTGGTTATCGCGTTTTCAGTAATCACGCTTGAAGGTATCAACACAATTTTGGAAAGAGTAATAGATTTAGTAGAGCCAAGGTACAAAGACATGATTAAGGAAATCAAAGATGCTTTAGCTGGCTTTGTACTGCTTGCCTGTGTTGGAGCAGCGGTTGTTGGAATACTTATTTTTTGGCCGTATGTAGTGGAAAAATTCTTTTAATTTCTTTGTACACAAATTTGGTACAACACCCATAAAAGCTGTACACAAAATTTGTTCAATATGTGGACAAGTAAATCCATTTACATTTTGGCTTGTTTTTTGTATACTCAAAGAAGAATAATATATAAATAAAAGCATTATGGCTCAGATAGAACTAATAACAGGAATAGACATTGGCTCAAGCTATACCCGCATCGCGATTGGAGAAGTAAATCAGGATAATGATCGCGTTAATATTATTGGGCTTTCAGAAGGAGAATCTAGCGGAGTGTCAAAAGGAACAATACGAAGCATTGAAGAAGTAGTTGATTCAATTATCACAGTTAAAACGCGAGCTGAAAAAATGACAAGCCTGGCAATTGACCATGCTATTGTTGGCATTTCCGGAAGCCATATAACAGCCCAAGACAGCAAAGGCGTTATCGCGGTTTCTAGGGCAGACGGAGAAATACGCGAAGATGATGTTGATCGGGTTTTAGAAGCGGCCCAAGCAGTGAGCGTGCCGCCGAATTGCGAGATCATACATGTTCTGCCTCGCACTTTTTCAATTGACAATCAAACAGACATAAAAGATCCAATCGGAATGAACGGGGTTAGGCTAGAAGTAGAAGCCCAGATTATTGAAGGCCAGAGCGCGCACATAAAAAATCTTACAAAAGCTATCTCGCTTTCAGGCATAAATATAGATGATCTAGTTTTATCATCATTAGCTTCTGCTGAAGCAACTTTAACTGAAAGGCAAAAAGATTTAGGAGTTGTGCTTGTTAACATGGGAGCTGCCACTACTAGTATTTTAGTTTTTGAAGAAGGGGATATACTTCTAGTAAAAGTATTGCCAATAGGCTCAGCGCACATCACAAATGACATTGCCATTGGATTGCGAACTAATATTGATATAGCGGAAAAGATAAAAATTCAATATGGATCAACTCTCTCTGGCCTATCCCAAGGCGCGGACCAGATTTCATTCTCGCAAATTGACGAGCAAGAGAATGGAGATTTCTCTAGAAAATATTTAGCTGAAATTATAGAAGCCAGGGTTGAAGAAATTTTTCATATGGTTGACAAGGAACTAAAAGCAGTTGGCAGATCAGGCAAATTACCAGCTGGCGCGATATTAACAGGAGGAGGCGCCAAGCTCTCTGGCTTAACTGAAGTCGCTAAAAAAGTATTTAGGCTCCCTGCGGCAATCGGATTTCCAATTGGAGTGGAGAGCGCCATTGACAAGCTTTCAAATCCAGAATACGCCACAGCAGTTGGATTGGTAAAATGGGGACACATAAATCGCGGCTTTCAAGGAAGTTCGCGCTCAAGCTTAATGAAGATAAAAGGATTTGGCTCTATTCAGGCAATCACAGGACAATTCAAGTCAATTATTAGAATTTTCAAGCCATAGCATTAAAACAAAATTTGATAGTAAATGAAAGATTAATAATATGGAAATCAAACCAGAAATCGAAACATTCGCTAAAATAAAAGTTATTGGAGTTGGAGGAGGCGGCTCAAGCGCTGTAAACCGGATGATTGAAGAAAAAATCCGGGGCGTTGAGTTTGTGGCCGTGAACACAGATGCCCAGGCCTTGCATCACAATAAGGCATCAACAAAAGTTCATATAGGCCAAACAGTTACCCGCGGATTAGGCGCTGGCATGAATCCTGATTTAGGCAGAAAAAGCGCTGAAGAAACTCAGGACGAGCTAAAGGATATAATCAAAGACACTGACATGGTATTTATAACTTGCGGCCTTGGCGGAGGCACTGGAACAGGAGCAGCTCCAATTATAGCTGATATTGCGCGTGATTTAGGCGCACTCACGGTTGCTATTGTTACAAAGCCATTTATGTTTGAAGGCCAGCAAAGGCGGGCTATTGCTGAGGCTGGGCTTGAAGAGCTTTCAGAAAAAGTAGACACAATAATAACTATTCCAAATGACCGTCTTTTGCAGGTAATAGACAAAAAGACCTCGCTTATGGACGCTTTTAAAGTGGTTGATGATGTATTGCGCCAGGGCGTTGCAGGCATTTCAGAGCTTATTACTGTGCCTGGTTTGATTAATGTTGACTTTGCGGATGTAAAAGCAATTATGAGCGGATCAGGATCAGCTTTAATGGGAATTGGAAGAGGATCAGGCGAGAGCAGAGCTATTGACGCGGCAAAAGCAGCTATTGACAGTCCTTTGTTGGAAATGGCAATTGATGGCGCGCGCGGAATATTATTTACCATTACTGGATCATCTGATCTTGGCATGTATGAAATTAACGAGGCAGCTAAGATTATAACAGGCGCGGCTGATGATGATGCTAAAGTAATTTTTGGCGCTGTTATAAATGAAGAAATGAAAGACGAGGTAAAGATAACAGTTGTGGCGACTGGGTTTGAAGGAACAGGAAGAAATCGCAGTCATCCAGTTATGGAGAACGCGGAAGAGTTTGGAAACCTGGAAGAAATGGAAAGGAAAAGATCTGTATTTTTTGAGAGGAATACTGAAAGCGCGAAACAGAAATCAGCCCCAATTTCAATTATTGAAGACAGAGTATTGGAAGAATCAGTAGAAAAAGAAGAAGATCAGGAAGAGCTGGAAATTCCAGCGTTCATTCGCAAGAAAATGAATTAATATGTTATGCCCAGCATGCACTCATGAAGCAACTAAAGTATTGGATTCCCGTCTTTCAGAACAAGATAACACGGTTCGTCGTCGAAGGGAGTGCGAAAAGTGCGGTTTTCGATTTTCAACGCGCGAGGAAACTGAAATTCTTAATGTCACTGTTATAAAGCGAGATGGAAGACATGAGGCATATTCAAGAGAAAAGCTATCCAATGGAATTTATAAGGCATTGGAAAAGAGGCCAGTTACTAATCAAGAGATGCGCATACTAATTTCTAATATTGAGCGAGATATGTACCGGCTCAATAGGACTGAAATCAAAGCATCGCAGATTGGGGATTTGGCAATGAAGCATTTGAAAAAATTGGATAAAATCGCGTATATCAGGTTCGCGTCAGTTTATCGAGAATTCAAAGATGTGCACACATTCTATGATGAATTGCATAAGCTAATAGGAAAGAGGCGCAAAAAAATTAATTATAAAAAGAAATCTTCATCAAAAAAATTAAATAAAAGAAAAACATATGCCTTCAAACCAAAATCAAAACCAGCCGCAAAAAGGAACAATGGAAAGCATAGTAAAGGAAAATCTTGAATTAACAAAACAAGTCCTTGAGTACGTGAAAAAAACCCGGAGATACATCTTGTTCGGACAAATTTTGAATGTTATTAAAATTGTATTGATTATTGGGCCTATTGTTCTGGCTATTATTTATCTTCCTCCGATTTTGCGCCAATTTTTATCAACATATTCTGATCTTTTGGACGGAGGAACTGGAAGCACTATTTTGCAAGGAGGCGGATTTGTTGATAAGTTATTCGAGGCAAAACAATAATTAGAGCAAGAAGCATATGAGTTTTAAAAATATTCCACAACCAATACGAAACGCTCTTATTATAACTGCTTTAGTAAGCGTGATTGCGGGCGGATTAGTCGGAGGAGTAAGTGGCGCGCTTTTGGCTGGATATGCTAATGATAATCTTTGGTCATATGTAAGCAATTCGCTTGGCATTGATTCTGGCTCATCAGGAAGCGGGCAAAATTCATCTGATAATTCTTCAAAAATAGTGGTAGAAGACAGCGCAACTACTCAAGTAGTTGAGCAATCATCAAAGGCAGTGGTATCTATCATCATTACTCAGGATCTTTCGGACTATTATAATCAAACCGGTCCAGGATCTCCATTTGATAATTTCTTTTTCTTTGGCACGCCGTTCTATTCTCCTCCACAGTCAGGAAAACAAGAAGTTGGAGGAGGAAGCGGATTCATAATTACAACAGACGGCATGATAGTTACGAATAGGCATGTGGTTGAGAGGGAGAACGCTGAATACACTGTTGTTCTTAATGATGGTACTCAGTATACGGCAAAAGTACTGGCGCGCGATGACATGAATGATATCGCGATTTTAAAGATTGACGCGGATAATCTTCCTATTCTTGATTTCGGAGATTCTGATCAAATTAAAATCGGCCAAACTGTGATCGCGATTGGCAATTCTTTGGGTCAATTCCAGAATACTGTGACTAAAGGCGTTGTATCAGGCATAAATAGGCGCATTGTGGCTGGAGATTCTTCTGGAATGTCCGAGGAGATTGAAGAGGCGATTCAGACAGACGCGGCAATTAATCCGGGAAATTCAGGTGGCCCGCTTTTGGATTTGTTTGGCAAGGTAATTGGCGTTAATACCGCGGTTTCGCAAGAAGGCCAGCTTATAGGGTTTGCTATTCCAATAAACAGCGTGAAAAGCGTAATAGAGAGTGTGCGCGAGTATGGCAGGATTGTGAGGCCGTTCTTGGGTGTGCGATATATTCTTTTGAATGAGGAAATCGCTAAAGCCAATGATATTATTGATATTGATTATGGGGCTTTGATTGTGCGCGGAGAAACGCGTATGGATTTGGCTGTGGTTCCTGGGTCTCCTGCTGACAAGGCAGGACTGGTTGAAAATGATATTATTTTGGAAGTTAATGGAGAAAAAGTAACCCAAGAAAATAATTTAGCAAAACTTCTTGCCAAATACAAGCCCAATGAGATTGTGCGCTTAAAGATATATCATAAAGGCGAGGAAAAAGAGGTTGAAGCATTATTATCAGAAAAAAAATAATATGCATGAGACAATAAAAAAATTACAAGAGCTTTCCGCGAAAATCGCTGAAACAGAGAGGTTGCTTTGACATCAATAAAAAGCAGGAAAAAATAAAAGAATTGGAATCAGAAACACAGTCAGAAAATTTTTGGCAGAATCCAGAAAAAGCGCAAAAAGTTAATCAGCGCTTGAACCAATTGCGCAATGAAGTTGGAATTTGGGAATCTTTGAAGCTTGATACAGTATCAACGCTTGATTTAGCGCGCGAGCTTGAAAAAGAAAAAGACGAAGAATTAGAGCAGGAAGTAGAAAGAAAATCAGAAGAGCTTGCAAGCATTTTTAGCAAGCAGGAATTTTTAGTGTTTTTTAACGGAAAGTTTGATCAAAAAGGAGCTATTGTTTCAATTTCAGCAGGAGCAGGAGGCACAGACGCGCAGGACTGGGCTGAAATGCTTGAGCGAATGCTTTTGCGATTTTGCGAGAAAAAAGATTTTAAAACTCGGGTTATAGACAGGCAAAGAGGAAGCGAGGCAGGAATAAAAAGCGCGACATTTGAAGCATTGAGCCAAGGCGCTTATGGATGGCTTAAAAGCGAGGCAGGCGTGCATAGATTAGTGCGCATTTCTCCGTATGACGCTGAAAAAATGCGGCATACTTCTTTTGCTTTGGTTGATATTATTCCTGATTTAGGAGATTCTGATGATGTTGAAATTCGTGATGAAGATATTCGCGTGGATGTTTTCCGCGCGTCTGGCCATGGGGGTCAGTCAGTAAATACTACTGATAGCGCTGTTAGGATTGTTCATGATCCATCTGGCATCGTAGTCACATGCCAGAATGAGCGCAGCCAACAGCAGAATAAAGCAACTGCTATGAAGATTTTGAAATCTCGTTTAGCTAAAAAACAATCAGATGATCGAGATGCCGCTGAAAGGCGCATCCGCGGAACTGTCAAAAGCGCGGAATGGGGTTCGCAGATCAGGTCATATGTCTTACATCCTTACAAATTAGCCAAAGACCATCGCACTGGTTTGGAAACGAGCAATGTTGACGCAGTTTTGCGGGGCGAGCTTGACAATTTCGCGGAAGCGTATGTAAAGTGGTTAGCTAAGCAATAACGTCATGCGGAGGATAAGCAAATCAAAAATATTCTTATTGTGCTTATTGTCATTCATAATCGGCGTGGGAGCAGTGTCGTTTATTGCGGTTGATTTTATGTATGTGTATGCTTTGTTGTTGCTTGATGCGGTTGTGTTGATAGTGTTCTGGTCAAATAGGAAATACAAAATAATAGCGCTGTGCGCGCTATTTTTTATTTTAGGAATAGGGCGCATGATTTTATCTCAGCCGAATTTGGAAGACTCATCGCACATCGCGCACTATAACGGGCAGAGCGTGGTCGTTGAAGGAGTGGTGATTCAGGAGCCAGATGTGCGACTGGATCATCAGAAGTTGACTTTGTCTGTGCGGTCAATTGCGCAACCACCCCCTGACCCCCTCCTGAATACAGGAGGGGGAATTAAAGGCAAGCTCCTTGTCAAAACAAATCTATATCCTGAATATGAATATGGAGATTTAGTGCGCGTATCATGCGCAATAGAGAAGCCAGAACAAATAGAGGATTTCGCGTATGATAAATACTTGGCCAGGTATGACATATATAGCGTGTGCTGGCGCGGCTCTATCCAAAAAATTGATACAGGAAAAGCAAATCCTATCATGCGCGGTATTTTGGCGGTTAAGACATATTTCATGGATACTATCAACAAAATCATTTCAGAACCACATGCCGCGTTTTTGGCAGGCCTTCTCGTCGGAGCTCGCAGGGGAATACCTGAATATCTTCTTGAGGCATTCAATCGCACTGGCACCACGCACATCATAGCAATCTCCGGATCAAACATTACCATTATCGCGGCAGTTATAATCGGGTTTTTGCAGTTTCTTGGGGTTAATAAAAGAAGAGCGTTTTGGTGGATAACCGGGGGCATTGTCATATTCGTCATAATGACTGGCGCGAGCGCGTCTGTTGTCCGTGCTGGCATAATGGGCATATTTGTCCTGCTTGCCAAACAATTAGGCAGGGCTTCGCGCGCAACAAACGCGCTTGTGTTTACCGCGTTTGTTATGCTGTTAGTTAATCCGAAAATTTTAGTGTTTGACGCTGGGTTTCAATTGTCATTTCTTGCGACTGTGGGATTGGTATATATTAATCCGATTTTTCAAAATTATACCAAGCGCTTACCAGAATTGTTTGGCGTGAAAGAAGCATTAGTCACAACATTATCCGCAATGATTACTACCACTCCGCTCATCCTATATCAATTTGGCCGACTCTCACTTGTGGCGCCTTTGGCAAATATTCTTATCTTGCCCGCGATTCCTTTGACAATGGCAATAGGTTTTGTAGCGGGAAGCGCTGGAATGCTGTGGACATCATTGGGCCAGATTTTAGTTTGGCCTGCTTGGCTTCTTTTGGAGTATATGATTCGCATGGCAGAAGCATTGTCTTCCTTGAAATTCGCGTCTTTGGATTTAGGCGGATTTCATTGGGTGATGATGATAGCTGTGTATATGGCCTTGTGGTGGGGAGTGTGGCGGATGTCAAAACCTAAAACTCAAAGTCCAAATGTCAAAACAAATCCAAAATCCAAAGTTCAAATGTTTTGAAATTTGAGCTTTGTCATTTTGATTTTACACTATGCTTCTCAAACATCTCAAACGAATTATTATACTCATCAGCGGTGCAACTGTTTTATCTTGTGTTTTGACCGTGGTTCTATTTTTCAATATTCATGCGCGCTCTGGCAGTGCGGAAATTATTTTTTTAGATGTTGGGCAAGGGGACAGCATCCTCATCAAAACTAGATATGGCCAGAATATCCTTATAGATGGAGGCAAAGATAATCGCGTTTTAGATCGGCTCGGGCGCAATCTTTCTTTCTTTGATCATAAGCTTGACATGGTAATCGCGACTCATCCAGACGCGGACCATATTGGAGGCCTTGTGTCAGTTCTTGAGCGGTATGATGTTGATCTTTTTTTGGATCCAGGCATTGTGCATGATAGTTCAATGTATGAAGCAATGTGGAGCATAATCAACAGTAAAAAAATTCCAGTGAATTATGTGTCGCAAAGGCAAATATATGAATTCGGAGATAATGTGATTCTTGATGTTTTATATCCTAATATTGATTTTGTTGGCAAAGATATTGAAGATAATAACTTGGCCTCAATTGTGGCGAAATTTTCTGATAACAAGATTGACGCGATGCTTACAGGAGACGCGCACATAGAAACAGAAAATGAATTAGTCGCGCTATATGGCTCTTATCTTGAATCAGAAATCTTGAAAGCAGGGCACCATGGGTCTGATACTTCATCATCAGAAGAATTTTTAGATACAGTTAAACCCGAAGTCGCAATCCTCTCTGTTGGAGCGGATAATAGTTATGGACATCCAAAGCCACGCACTATCAATCGCTTGAAAGCGCGTTTAATCACTATCCTGCGTACGGACGAGACAGGCGATATCCGGCTAGTGAGTGATGGGGAATATGTTGAGTTGCGATAACACAAAGTCGCTTGCTTTTTACCGTATATTTGCTACAATAATCTCATTATGCCTGATACACAAACAAAATTAAAAGTATTGCTAGTTGAGGACGAGGAAATGCTTGCCTCAATGTATAATACAAAATTCACCAAAGAAGGGCTTGAGGTGGTGGTCGCGGTTGATGGAGAAGACGGGGTTGCCAAAGCACAAGCAGGCACATTTGATATTGTATTGGTTGATATAATTATGCCTAAATTGGACGGATTCGCTGTGTTAAAGCAATTGCGGGAAATGCCGCAGTACAAAGACACGCCTATCATCATGCTTACCAATCTTGGTCAGGAAGAAGATATTGAAAAAGGCAAAAAACTTGGCGCAACCGATTATATGGTGAAAGCGAATTTTACCCCTTCCCAAGTGCTTGAAAAAATTAAATCATTAATTAAATAAACTAATACTCATTAATATGGCAACACATCCAAGAGAAGAAATTACTTTTTTAATGGCAAAGCCAGACGCGGTCCAACGCGGCTTAACTGGAGAGATTATCCGAAGAATAGAGCAGGTTGGTCTGAAAGTTGT
>PCVT01000197.1 GCA_002787075.1 Parcubacteria group bacterium CG11_big_fil_rev_8_21_14_0_20_41_14 | reverse complement strand
ATTCATATATTACCAGTATAGTACACTGAATATTTTAATCAAATATCTAAATTGAAAAGTCACTAAAAAAATAGTATAATAAACCCAAATAAACAACATACATGCCAATACCCCACTTCCAACACAACCGTTCCTGGAAAGACAAGAAAATACGACAATACGCAAGCCAACCAAGCAAGCCATATTCATCATCCCCATCTGGCGCGCCAAAGAAGCGCCGCCCTAGGCCGACAAGCATAAAAGAGCTTATTGCCTTCCTGCTTCCGTACTTCTTTATGGCAGCTGGAGTAGGCATTTTAGTTTTGCTTATACTTGTTTTGTGGTACTCCCGCGACATACCGCGACCAGATAAAATCATAGACCGCTCAATCGCGCAATCAACGAAAATCTACGACCGCACAGGAGAACATCTCTTATTCGAAGCATTTGACACCCAGCGCCGCACCATCATTCCTTTGGAACAAATTCCAGAACATGTAAAATGGAGCACAATTTTAATTGAAGACAAAAAATTCTACGAGCACGGCGGATTTGACATGAAAGGAATAATACGCGCCATTGTAAAAGACATACTCACGCTCTCCAAAGCAGAAGGCGCTTCAACCTTAACCCAACAGCTCGTGAAAAACGCCCTTCTTACGAATGAAAAGGCCTGGTCCAGAAAAATGCAAGAATTAGTAATCGCGTATCAAATAGAAAGAAAATTCGGCAAAGACCAGATTCTGCAAATGTACTTCAATGAAATTCCATACGGCTCAAACGCGTATGGCATAGAATCCGCCTCCCAATTCTACTTTGGCTCCAGCGCCCAGGATTTAACCATAGCCCAAGGCGCTATTATTGCCGCGCTTCCAAGAGCAACAACATATTATTCACCATATGGCTCTCATGTGGACGCTTTAATGGCGCGCAAGGACTTTATTATCTCGCTTTTAGAAGAAGAAGGGAAAATCACGCCAGAGCAAGCCCAAGAAGCGCGCGAAGAAAAAATCGAATTCACGGAAAAATCCAATGTCATAAAAGCGCCCCACTTTGTAATATGGGTGCGCGAGCAATTAGCTGAAAAATATGGAGAAAGAGAAGTTGAACAAGGAGGCATGAGAGTAATAACAACCCTTGACTGGGATATGCAACGCAAAGCAGAAGAAGCAATAGAATATTTCGCAGAAACAAACAAAGAAAATTATGACGCGACAAACGCTTCTTTGGTTGCCATTGACCCTAAGACCGGGCAAATTCTGGCAATGTTAGGATCAAAAAATTATTTTGATGAAGAAATTGACGGCAACTTCAATGTGGCAGTGCAAGGCAAACGCCAGCCAGGATCTTCATTTAA
Organism: Parcubacteria group bacterium CG11_big_fil_rev_8_21_14_0_20_41_14; assembly: GCA_002787075.1. Lineage (GTDB taxonomy): Bacteria > Patescibacteriota > Patescibacteriia > UBA2169 > UBA2169 > CG1-02-41-12. Next base: position 1,199 of record PCVT01000197.1, on the reverse strand, counting down.
GCCATTTGTGTATATGGTAGGCCTTTCAAGGGGATACACAGACAAAACTACTCTTTGGGATGTTGTTACAGAATTCGGAAAAAAAGCTGATGGAGAAGAATATTCCCCGAAAAATTATGATTCAAAAGAGCGGGGCCCTGTTTCTTTGCGAACTGCTTTGCAAGGGTCGCTCAATATTCCAGCTGTAAAAATGCTTTATTTAGCTGGCCCAAAAAATGTTATTAGCGAAGCTAAAAAATTTGGATACACAACTTTCGGGGATCCTGATATTTATGGACTCTCTTTAGTGCTTGGCGGAGCTGAAGTAAATCTTTTAGAGCACACAGCAGCGTACGCTACTTTGGCAAATAATGGAGTGCGCCAAAACACAGCGTCAATCATGAAAGTTGAAGACGCGAAAGGAAAAATTCTAGAAGAATGGTTGCAAGAGGATGGAGAAAAAGCAATTGACGAAAATATTGTTAAAATTTTGACTAATATTTTAAGCGACAACAACGCGCGCGCTCCTTTCTTTGGAGAGAATAACTATTTAACATTAGGCGACCGGCCAGTTGCCTCGAAAACCGGAACCACGAATGATTATCGAGATGCTTGGCTCATGGGCTATACTCCGTCTTTAGCAACTGGAGTTTGGGTAGGAAATAATGACTTTAGCGCAATGAAGCGAGGAGCAGGCGGTTCAACTGTTGCTGGCCCGATTTGGAATAGGTTTATGCGCAATGCTTTGGATGGCACTAGCACAGAGCAGTTTTCCAAGCCAGAAATAGAATATCCAGACAAGCCAATTTTGCGCGGAGACATGGAAGGCGGAACTCCAATTAAAATTGATCGCGCGTCAGGATTGCTAGCAACTGAAATGACGCCTGAAAGCTTTATTGAAGAAAAAATCTTTAGAACCGGGCATAATATTCTCTTTTATGTTGATCCAGAAGACCCGACCGGCCCAGTGCCAAGCGAGAGCGATAGGGATGGCGCATATCCGAAATGGGAGAAAGCAGTTCAGCGCTGGATGGAGGAGAATGATTGGAAGGCGGATGAAGGCGAAATTCCAACTGAATATGACAATGTTCATGTATTTGAAAATAAGCCATCTCTTTCTATTATTTCTCCTTATGAAGGCGAAACATTGTCCGGGGATATAATCACATTCAAAGCAGAGGCATTTGCTCTTCGCGGTATTTCTCGGGTTGAATTCTATG
>PCVT01000122.1:1229-2605 GCA_002787075.1 Parcubacteria group bacterium CG11_big_fil_rev_8_21_14_0_20_41_14 | reverse complement strand
CAAAATAATTACAACGTTATAATTGCTACCCGTTCGACGAAAATACCTACACTTTTTTATTCATCGGTCTGTATTTTATATTTCATTATCTTTAAAGAAATCCTTTTAGGCTTCCCTAAAAAACTGCTTAAGATTTTAGAAAATTTTGGAAAACGATCATACGTTACTTACCTTTGCCACACGATTATCCTAAGAATTTTTCTTGATTTATTTATTGAAAATACGATCCCTAAAATCGCCCTTCTTGGAATTCTAACCATAGTAGCTTCCGATTCGCTCTCTTATTTCTCTCAAAAGGCAGGAGATTCGATCTATAGATTCGCAAAGGATCGTTTTTACTTTAAACCTTGACAACACTTCTTAAAGTATCAGCGAATTAGTTTACATTCGGTTAAGGTTATCTCCAAAGGAAAATCTCCCAAAAAGCAGTTAAGATTGTCTCCTAAGAAAGGAGATATTAATGAGTGAGAAAACCATCAAAAACCTAGTAGAGACCAGGAAAAGGGTTGTAGTGGATGTAAACCAAGGACACTTGTCAGTTAATGCCGGAGCTCACATTCTGGGCATGACAAGACAAGGTTTTTGGAAACTTAGACGTAAGGTTAATGAGTTTGGACTAGATGCTGTTTGCGGCAGAAAACGTGGTCCAAAAGCATACCAGCGGCCGCACAACAGATGCAGTAAGTGGATTGAAGAAACTGTTGAGAGGATCTTCAACCTTTACGGTGTTGGCCCGGACAGAATGGTTTGGCTGCTTGAAGACTGCGGCATTATCGTATCGAGAGCAACAGTTTACAGGATTCTAGTTAGAAGGAGGTTGGTTGTACCTAAGTGCAAAGAAGCAAGGAGGCCTGTCCATCTCTATACTAAGGGTTACCCTGGAGAAGAGGTTCAGATTGATACTACAGAGCCACTTGGTAAATCAGGTCCTACTCTGATTACGGCAGTTGATGACTTCTCCAGGTGGGGTATGGCAGACTGTTACTTTGGCAACAGGTCTGATCAAGCAGCGGAGTTCTTAAGGAGAATGGTTATGCAGGCGCCGTTCCCAATACACACAGTGAGAACTGACAATGGCAGTGAGTTTAAGAAGTATTTCACGACAACTTGCCAGGAACTAGGTATCGCAATCATCAGGAACCCGGTACGTCATCCAACATCAAACGGCAAGGTAGAAAGACTGCACAGAACTATCGAGGAGGAATGCTTCTGGAGAGTTGGTGCAAAACCTGATGATCTTGACTATGCACGTTACTGGTTATCAAGATATCTCGGTTGGTACAATACCAGGAGACGCCACGGAGGCTACGGCATGGGCGGCAGAACACCGCAACAGCGAATCGAGGACTATATTATCAACAACAAGTCCTATCTTG
>PCVT01000122.1:1036-1178 GCA_002787075.1 Parcubacteria group bacterium CG11_big_fil_rev_8_21_14_0_20_41_14 | reverse complement strand
CTTACAATCTTTCTACACTTAAGTTAGCAGATGAAATCCGGCCAGATACTTATACTGGTTCTTTTGGTGGTAGTTGTTGCTTTGGCTGTTGGTCTTTCTGTCGCTTCCCGTAATATTACTAACTTGCGTACTTCTACACAGA
>PCVT01000122.1:0-924 GCA_002787075.1 Parcubacteria group bacterium CG11_big_fil_rev_8_21_14_0_20_41_14 | reverse complement strand
GCTTACAATGTCTTTGGGGCGCTTGTGGCCGTACCTGTTTACTGTGTCCATCGCCTCAGGGCTCTTTAATGTCCCTTGGTACCATTGGCATACATGGGGCTTTTTGGTGGCTGCTACCATTGCAGGTGGGCTGGATGTGCTGAGCCGTTTCTTCCGCCACGGGCATAACCCATCTGCCAGCAGCCACGCTTAAGGCAGCTTTTCTTAATCTTTCGGGAAACGACGGTGAAACCACGTCCATTGTGCAGGCTTCCGCCGTATGGCCTCTTCCAAAACTTTATTGAACATAAGCGTATTATCAGCTACGTCCTGTTTGTGGTTACCACTGCGGATAAGGTTAAGGGGAGGCCGGACTTCCAGGGTAAAGGTGCCGTCATCCTCTCGCCAGCAAAAGGCTGGTACAACGGGTATGTTCTTTTTAAGGGCAAGCTCGGCAAGTGCGGGGGCCGTCATGGCGCTGTGGCCAAAAAATGTGCTTTCTATGCCGTCGTTCATTTTCTGGTCAATCAGCATGCCTACGCTATTGTTTTTAGCGATTTCCTTAAGGATAAGCCGAGCACCATGCGCCCCTTTGGGGATTTGGGTTGCCCCGCTTAAGGCCCGGGTAGCCACCATGAGTTTGTCGACAAAGGTATTGTTTGCCGCCCGATAAACCGAGGCACAGGGCACACCAATAGATGCCATGTACATGCCTAAAATATCCCAATTTCCAATATGCCCCGTCATGAGCAGGATGGGTGCATTGTCTGTTGCATGTTCTAAGCCTGTGGCTTTTACATAGTGCTCAAGCGTGGTCTTGTTCATGCGGTAAACTTTGGGGAACTCGGCCATTGTGCGCCCAAAGTGGACGACCGAGCTTTGCTGCAGGCGCCGTACCTTTGCCGCTGTAAGCTCAGGGAATACCTTTTTAAGGTTCTGCCGAGC
>PCVT01000221.1:2201-2436 GCA_002787075.1 Parcubacteria group bacterium CG11_big_fil_rev_8_21_14_0_20_41_14 | reverse complement strand
GCCGGGCGGGGAAAAAGGGCGAAAATTTTAACTCAAATGCTATAATCCCTCATGCCAGAAAAATCATTCCAATTGCCGGCCGACGCATTGGGCCCGCTCAAATCAGGTGAAATTGCCAAGCCGTTGCAAATAACTATTCTTCAGGGGAATTTAATCACTCAGGAAGTTGATGCCATCGTCAATCCGGCTAATGAAAGTCTTTTAGGCGGTGGCGGGGTTGACGGCCAAATTCACC
>PCVT01000221.1:0-2104 GCA_002787075.1 Parcubacteria group bacterium CG11_big_fil_rev_8_21_14_0_20_41_14 | reverse complement strand
CATTGTAATTATTGATAACGAATTAGGCCAGATGGCTACGTCAAATTCTGGTACCGCTGGAAAAAATAAAGAACTGGGGAATCCCGTTGAGGCATTAAGAATAGGCATGGCTAGTATTAGAGAAACAACGGTTAGTTCATGGGCAATGGATGAAGCTTTGAGAAAAGAAGCAGAATTATGGATTCACATTTCAAACAGAATCTGTCGAAATTACTTGCCGGCCTGCCAGTTGGAATTGGGCAGATAAAATTTAAATTAACATTTAATTATGGCCGTTCAGTTAGAACAGTTTCATTTAACCGATGGGTATGAAGTTCATGATTTGTCCGGCTTTGGCGGTCTGCCATTATGCCAGCTTATTGAAAGCACCGAGGGATTTATCCGTTCGGTAACTTATAAACATAAAGGTCAGTTGATGACTGCCAGCGGTGATGAAGTCGGCGCGCTTTCAGGTCAAACAAAAATTATTCGCTTAACCGAGTCAATGGATTTTGCTGATGCTTCCGGAACCATCTATCCGGCTTTGATTTTTTTGAAAAATATCAAGTATAACGACGCTTTATTGACGGTTTTTCAAAGACAGGATTTTCGTCGGGATCGGCCACAAAAACAAGCCGCCTTAGAAATTTTAGACTCAACTTTTTCTGGAATGACATCTGCAAAAGCAAGTAGCGTTTTGGAACAATGGATAGATATGTTGACCTACTATAACGATCAATTCACCGTCAGAACGGTAGCACGAGGAAAAGATCTGCAAACAGCTGAAGGCTATTTAATGTTTGCCCTGGCGCAAATTGGTGTCGATCAAGTTATGGCACTGCCGAATGTTTTTCCTAAATCAGTAGCCCAAAAATTAAAGAATGTGGATTTAACCAAACTATATCCGGAATCTACTTATGGAATCGGCCGCTCAATGACCGTTTTACCTTTTGTTTTACCGGTAGAGCAAAGGCCGGATCCGGAATTGGTAAACCAAGTTAGCGGCGGCCATGACGAAGTCGAACGGTCACTTAGTAATATAACTAATTATGCTGAGAAAAAAATCGCCCGGTCCGTAGTGGCTTATTTGAAACGTAACAATATTAATTTTGAATCAATCCCCAGACGGTATCTGCCGGTATTAGAAATGTATATTAATGGTAAATCCCAAAGGGAAATTATTGCCGCTCTTGGATTAGATGATACAGTATCTTTAAGAAAATTAGTTGGCCGCATGATGTATCAATTTTCTTTCGGTCGTTCTCCGGGAAAACCGGAATATTTGCGTCGTACTCAAGTACAGACCATAGCCGATGAAGATCTAATCGAAATTATTTCCGGTTTTTGTACTCAAGCCTTAGATATGAAGGTTCCATTTTCTAGGGAAGATGAGACCGTACTGAAAAATTATCAGGAGTTGGCTTTTGTTAAAATAATCGCCAGAAAATTACTTCGGCTGCCGGAAAACCAACGAATTGAAGTAGTTAAAGGCTTACTGCTTGAAAAGGCTGAACAATCAGTTAAAGTTTTTGGCGTAGAAAAAAGCGTCATCAACACTTTTCGTCGGCATTTTGATACCAATTTTCTTGACGGAGTTCCTTTAGAAGTAATTTTTGACGGAGAAAAAGCAACCCAACATGACGAGACACAAAGACGATACATTAATATTCTGTCAGATATTAAAGCTTTAAAACTCCAGTATATTTTGCCAGAAAGTGCCGCAGAAGTAGTTGACTTCATGCAAAATTATTTGCACTTGACCCAAAGGGGTCTGGAAAAACGAGCTATCAGTTTAAGCTTGGCTCGGGATTTTAATTATGAAGCGTCTTATGTTTCAATTCTTCATCAAAAAGCGGCTTTATTAGCCGATTTAGTTTTTATTGTTAAAGCAACGCCTAAGGGAATAGGAAGAAATATTATGGAAGCATGGACGTTACTCGATTTTGTAGATAAAGCCAAAAAAACTATATAATTCTTAAATTTTAGTCAATTTATTCCCCGAAGCGCCCCGCCCAATAACCCACCTAAAATTATTCCCCACATAAGACCAGCCTCCTAATAGTTAAATACTAGCATAAAAAATTTGACAAGTGTGTTAAACTAATAAAGTTGACAAGTTAATTAA
>PCVT01000144.1 GCA_002787075.1 Parcubacteria group bacterium CG11_big_fil_rev_8_21_14_0_20_41_14 | reverse complement strand
CCGCTGCCCGGGCCGCCCCAGTACGCGCCCAACCAGCGGCCACCGACGCCGCGGCCGGCACTGAGCAAGACCGGGCGGCCGCCAGAATCCTGAATGGGTTCGTGCATGGCGACAATCGCCCACAAGCCCATTGCCTCAATTTCCTCATCCGAAAACTTTTCTCGGATAAGGCAGGCCAGCTCCGCGTTCGGATCAGAGAGATTCCGACCCGTGAACTCGCCACTCTTGGCCTTGGCGCGGATGTTATTGGAATACAGTTCGTTGTCGCCGAACAACATCCCTTTGAGAACCACCACCTCGGTGGTTTTGCCGCTGGTGGGCTGGAAATTGGACGAACGGAGAATGGACTTCGCGGAATCTTTTACGCGGAATCCTTTGCCCTCTAGACGGGAAATCCACTCCTCTCCGGTTGCGCCGTCGGACGTAACCGAAAAGTAAAGGACTCCATTCTCCTCGCGCCATTGGTGTTCTGGCCAAGGATTTTCCTTCCGGAGAAATTTCTTCAACGCCATGACCCATTCAGGGTCGCTCAATTTCTCCAGAAGGTCGCAGACGATACCGAGCACATTGTTCGGAAGCGTCACGAGCTTTCTTATTGCAATGCCGAGCATGTCCTTTGACATGGTCAGGCCTCCTTGTAGAGATTTGTGCTAGCGGACTACCCGTGTAGTAGCCATAGCCGGAAATGACCCAAATTTTGAGTAATTTTCAGTTATGGCTACACATTTTCGCAAATAAAATAAAGCTAAAATGAACAAGTTAGTATCATAGCACTATTTTATAATCTTGTCAACAATCCCATATTTCAGCGCCTCATCCGCGCTCATGAAGAAATCCCGGTCAGAATCATGCTCAATCTTTTTGATATCTTGGCCAGTGTGTTTTGCAAGAATCCCAGTCAAACGCTCATGCATTTTAAGAATATGTTCAGCCCGAATTTTGATGTCGCTTGCCTGTCCTTCAGCCCCGCCCATTACCTGATGCAGCATAATTTCCGAATTCGGCAAAGCAAATCGCTTGCCTTTCTCGCCCGCAGATAGCAAAGTCGCTGCCATACTCGCGGCAATACCAACGCATATAGTAGATACTTTTGATTTTACGTATTGCATAGTGTCATACACAGCTAGACCCGCGGAAACAGAACCTCCGGGAGAATTGATATAGAGCTTAATATCCTTTTCCTGATTCTCGCTATCCAAATGCAATAATTGCGCAATAACAGTATTAGCCACATCATCGCTAATTGGAGAACCCAAAAAAATAATCCGCTCTTTTAAAAGCCGAGAATAAATATCATACGCCCGCTCCCCTGCATGCGTTTTTTCTATTACCGTTGGAATAAGATGTAGATTAGTTGTTTCAGTCATATAATTATATTACTTCCCAACCAGTATCGGTCTGCTTAATCCTTCCCTGCACCGTAAACCCGGCAGCTTTTTTATGGCCTCCTCCTCCCATGAGCTTAGCAACTTCTGAAACATCAATCAATTCGCTGGTAGTGCGCAAACTTCCTTTCACCTGCCCGCCATCTAACTCGCGCAGAACCATAGCCATTTTCACCCCAGAAAGATGATTCAAAAGATTTGCAACTCCCTCAGCATCATCCCCCACAGCATTGCACTCTTTGAAATCTTCTTGCGTGATAATAGTGGTTGCGATTCCTTTTTTATCATCAAACCTCAATCTCTCCAAAGCCCGTCCCCATAATTTCAAAGACGAGATTGATTTATTGCGCAAAGTGTACGCGGTAATATCCTTAAAATTCGCTCCATTGGCTAATAATTTAGATGACACGCTCAGTGAATTAGGAGTAGTTCCTAAATTCGTAAACGCGTCAGTATCAGTATATATTCCGCACAAAAGATTAGTAGCGCAATTTTTATCCATATCAAACCCAATCAAGTTGAAATACTGGTACAAAATCTCAGCAGTCGCGCTTGCGTTCTTATCTATAACATTCACATCCCCATATCCGCTGTTGCTGGCATGATGATCAATAACTAAAAGATCCTTATCTTTAAAATTTTCAAAATCAATGCCAGACATTGAAAGATCTCCGCAGTCAATCAAGCAAATAGCGCGCGCGTTTTTCCAAAATTCATCTGGCTCTTTCTTGAATAATTCAATGCCCCCTAAAAACGACAAATATTCAGGCGCTTCATCAATGCAGTAGAGCTGAACCTGTTTGCCCAAAGACGCGACATACGCGCCAAAAGCCAAGCTTGAGCCAATCGCATCCGCGTCTGGACGCTTATGGCATACAATCGCGATAGATTCATATTTTTCAACTTCCCTCTTAAGCTGATTAAAGCTTTCCTGCATATCTATACTTCTCTTTCTTCCTCAATAAAGCAGGAGAGAATGTCGCCTTCTTTGAATCCGCGCGCGTTTGTAACTTTTATTCCGCATTCAGCTCCTTCTTCCGCTTTTTCAACTGCTTGCTTATTTCTTTGAATCTCCACAATTTGACCCTCATCAATCGGCTCTCCATCGCGCAAAAGACGAAACTTGGAATTGCCAGCCACTGGAGCTGCCTTTGCTCTGCAACCTATGATAGATTCCTTTTTGCTGTCCTTAAATACTTTAAGAACAAGCAGATCTCCTTGCTTTACCTCAACAATTTCGGTTTTAATGAATGATTTCACTTTTGCTGTTAAATCATCTAAAAGCTCATAAATAATTTTTGAAATTTTAATCTCAACAGTACGCTCATAGCTTAATCGCAATGCCTCTTGGCTCAAATTTATGTTGAATCCATAAATAATCGCGCTTGAATCTTTTGCTAAAATAAGGTCTGATTCAGTAATATTGCCCAAGCCCTGCTTTATAATGCCGATTGACACATGATTATTTTCTAACTTTTTTATAGAAGCAATAAGCGCTTCAAGAGAACCAAGCATATCTGCTTTAACAATAATATTGATTCTATTCTTGGATATAACGTTTGCATTGTCTTCCTTTTGCTCGTACTTGCTTAAAGCATGATTTTGCTCAATATCAACCAAATGATAATTTTTTGGATTCTTTTTACGCTTTTCTCTGTTTATTGCTTCCACTTTCAAAATATCCCCAACCTTTGGCGTGGACTTAAGCCCTAAAATTTTTACAGGCATAGATGGAGGCGCTTCTTTTACCTCAGTTCCTGTCCAATCTTTTAAAGATTTTATTTTGCCATAGGTCTCTCCAATCGCGATTTCATCTCCAACGCGAAGAGTTCCAACATTCACCAAAACAGTCGCGACCGGGCCTTCGCCCTTGTCTATGTGGGACTCAATAATAACTCCATGAGCTGGCTTGAGTGGGTCCGCGGTAAATTTTTCCATATCAGCCACAAGAAGAACCATATCCAAAAGCTCATCTATTTTTTCGCCTTTCTTGGCGCTGATAGGAACGCAGATTGTTTTTCCGCCCCAATCCTCAGGGTTTAAATTTATTTCAGCTAATTCTTTTTTCACGCGGTCAATGTCTGCTCCTGGCTTGTCAACTTTATTTATGGCCACCACAAACGGCAAATTTTCTTTTTGTATAACATTAATGGATTCAAGCGTCTGCGGCTTAAGCCCGTCGTCCGCGGCCACTATAAGGATGGCAATATCAGCCACTTGTCCGCCTCTCTCGCGCATTGCCTTAAATGCTTCATGCCCTGGAGTATCTAAAAATGTGATAACCCGCCCTTTTTCCTCAACTTGATACGCGCCAATGTGCTGAGTAATTCCGCCTGATTCGCTGGCAACAACATTTGTTTTTCTTATAGCGTCAAGAAGAGTTGTTTTTCCATGGTCAACATGCCCCATTACAACAACAACAGGAGGACGCGATTGCGCAAGCGTATCTTTGGCGCGCGTTTTTTTCATTTCATGAATATCAAGCACATTTTGTTTTTGATGGTCTTCCTCTGCTCCTTTAACTGCTTTGAATCCATAGTCCTCTGCCACGATTGAAGCAGTGTCAAAATCAATCTGCTCGTTTAACGCTGCCATAATCCCATTCTTCATCAAATACCCTATTAAATGCGTTACTTCAGTTCCTAATTTAACAGCTAAGTTAGTAACTGCGATTTTTTCAGGAATAATAATATCTTTAATCGCTGTTGATTCTGCTCCTTGCTTTGATTTGGCTATTTCTTGCTTATCCATTTTCTCTCTAATTTTTTGGCGGCGCTGTTCTTTTGACCAGGCCTGTCTTATCCGTTCAGCAACGCTGTTATCTATTTTTATGGCGCGCAATCCAATATCAAATCCAAGCACAGGCAGTTTTTCCAACAGCTCTTCTTTGGTGGTTTTCAGTTGTCTGGCAAGTTCAGTTACGTTCATGGATTATATATTCAGTAATAAGTGCATGTCAGTATAATAAAAATCACTGGAAAAGTCAATAATTTCCGTATTATGCACAATGCGCGCGATTGACACAAGAGCTACTCTTGAGTATTATTACTTACTAAATCAAAAAATATATATTATGCCTTTAGACGAAATACAAAGAATACTAAAAACCATTCAGATAAAAAAACATATCCTTATCGTGACTAGGCAAAATCCAAGCCCAGACGCGATTGCCTCTAGCTTGGGATTGCGCCAGCTTCTTAAAAAAATCGGCAAAAAAGCAGATATTGTGATTTATTATAACCAGTATTACAGCGTTTGCGATTCGTGCGCTTTTTTGCCAGGGCACAAGGATATTCAAAACGCGCTCTTAAAAAACAAAAACCTGCTTTTAGAATTTGACATTAAAGACGCGGATATCCGCGGACTAACTTACAAATTAAAAAATGGAAAACTGAGCATCCGCTTATTTACTGATAACGCGAATCTTCAACTTGGCCAGCCAAGCGTAAAACAGGATCAATATCCTTATGATCTTATTGTGGCGCTAGGGTGCACTGATCTTGAATCATTAGGCATGCTATATGACGAGCACGCGGAATTTTTTTATCATACTCCTATAGTGAATATTGATCACAGCCCGGAAAACGAGCATTTCGGGGAATTGAACCTGGTTGAGATGACTGCCACGGCAACCGCTGAAATTTTGTTCATGTTCGCGGAAGCATTGGGCAAAAATTTACTTGATGAAAAAATCAGCACTTGCCTGTTAACTGGAATTATCCATGAATCCCGCAGTTTCCAAAAAGGCGCCATTACTCCGCGGTCTTTGGCTATAGCAAGCGAGTTGATGAGCTTGGGCGCTGACCGGGGCTTAATTATACAAAATCTTTTCCATAACAAAGAAATAAATACTCTCCAGCTTTGGGGCAGAGTGCTCTCTGGCTTGAGTGTTGACCAGAACAATGAAATAGCGTATTCAGTAATTTCTGAAAAAGATTTTCTTGAAACGAAAACGCGAGAAAAAAATCTTCACATCATTGCTGATGACTTTTTCCAAAGCGCGCCCAAAGCGAAAATCGCTGCTCTTTTGTTTTTTGTTGATGGATATCTGAATGCTCTAGTTCACACACATGAGCCAAGCATTGATTTGCGCAAATCTTTGGCTCGCTTTAGCGCTCGTGGAAGCGCTAGCTTTGTTGAGTGTCACCTGTACACGAAAAAAGAAAAACAAGCCATTGAGCTCATCCAAAGCGCAGTGCTATGGGAATGACGTTTATCGTCATGCTGGAGGCCTGTATTCAGGCCGATAGCATCTTCACAAATTTAAAAACTGAAATCAAAAAACACTCTCCAATAACATAGGGAGGCAATTTTTGGGTAATATAAAACGGCTCACTCGTGTGAGCCATTTTTGATTATATATTCAACTCCTCTTCCAATACTGCCGATTTGCTCCACAATGCCCTCTTTTTCTAATTCATCAAGATATCGCGTTACTGTGGTGTCAGATACGCCTAAAAGCTTCTCTATGTCGTTATTACGAGCTTTGCCTTGCTCTTTTAGATATGCGACTATCTTGTCCTTATTCTCTTCTTTTACGCTTGTGCGTTCTTGGCTGATTTTCCCGATTCCATCTGCTTTCTTGCTCCCAAAAATTCTGACAGTTACAAAACCGATAATGATTCCGATTATTATATAGATTATTGGATGCATATAAAATTTATTTAAAAACATTATTTCTATGATAATTCATATATGTTTTTCTTTTATCATTTATAAACATGCTATCTAAAGAGTACTTATTAAGATGCACTTTTAATTCAGTAGTAATCCTGTCTGATAAAATTATTATACCACTCTCTTTAAAAGATATATAACCTTGATCAAACAATAGATCCATATTTCTACTCAACAGCAAGCCATTATTTGAATTATACTTATCATCGCTAGAAGCACTAATAAATGGAACTATATGACTCGCAACCAACGAAGGATATGATAATTTTTCTAGCATGCATTTTACGTCTCCCAACTTTTTGTATGACTCTTCTTGCAGTTGATTCTTATAAATTCTATGCAAGTACGCGTCTCTTATTCCTTTTTGAATCCTTGAATCATCTACCAAAATAGCAGGCGCGTCTTCTTTAAAATACAGATAATTATCTACTATGTCTAAATCATCTAATTTGCTTAAAATATTCCATAAATAGCCGACTTGATTGTACTTTCTTTTTATAAAACCGCTTTTTTCCGCATTATACTTTGCTTCTTTTAATTCCTCTTCAGACAAATATCCCTTACTAATCTTCGAAATGTCCTTAGTCATAAGGGCCACAATGTCTTCTTTGTGGAGTTTTTTATTCTCTTCCAGCGTCCTAATCAAAAAATTGACTTCTTTTTGTTTTGAATCTTTTGTAATGGAACGATTAAAGCTTGAGTTTGTGTACAATATTTTTGAAAAAACTGACTCTCTTTCTGTGTCTGTCTTAGCTTCTAAAAAATCTTTTGTACTTTTATGATATGACTTTAATTCGGAATTGACAAAGCCCAGTTTTACGAATTGATTAATGCTCTTTCGAACTGAACCCATATCCTTCTTTGGAGACAGGATGTAAACTTCCTCCTGTAAATTTTTGTATTTTTCTCCTGAATATATTTCCGAACAATGCTTGTCTATAAAATCAACAATAACTTTTAATGTATTTATAAAGTTCTTGCCGTTTAAATCTGTGTATTCAAGCGTAAATTTCCAATAGTCTTCATAATGCTGATCTGTTGTAATTTTCTTTTTCATAAAAAATGAATTAATATTTTTCGTTTTGAACCACGAATAAATACTCTTTATTCTGCTTCTTTTTTTCTTTGCCTGTAATTTTATAATCATGCTGCTTTTCAATTATTTTAATATTATTGGAATATTTATTAATAATTTTAAATAATTCATCTTTAGGCGGATATGAATTATTATTGTAGCTTAATAACCAATATCTATAATTTGATAAATTTGAAAACAATTTATCAAACAGCAATAAAACTGAATTCTTGTCTGTGAAATTATTTTCAAATGGATTTTTTTTCTTACATTTAACATACTCATCAATAAGACCGTAAAAACTAAAATAATTATTCATGGTTCCTGCATACGGCGGATCCAAATATATTATATCTGCCTTTATTTTGTTCAACAAATTAAATACATCATCATTGTATGCAATATTATTACAACCATTATCAAATATGGCGCTATTATAATCTTCTAAATTTTTTAAAAAATGATATTTAAAAGTATTATTATGGTATGCCCGCTTTCTTTTGTATTTTTGATAGCTATATTCTTCATCTCTTAATTGACATACCTTCTCCCATGTTATATTGAATCTTGAATATGGCATTTTTCGTATCATTGAACGCCTCATTAATGCAAGAGCTATTGCTTTTTTATATTCAGAGAATAATTTATCTATATTTTTTCTGTACAAATCCAGCTCCATGCATTCTTCTGGAAAAAAAAATTTATTTGAATAATTTTTATACATGAATCCTTTTATAGGATTCCCTTCAAATATCGTGTCTATATCTGATTCATCTAATATTTCATTATTATTTTCAATTAATGCTTTTGCTAGTATGTAATTTATAGTTAATATGTCATTGCTTATAACTTTTAATTTCATTTTTTTGGCTTGGAAGCTTACAGATCCTCCGCCTGAAAAAGCATCAAAAATAGATTGAGCGTCCTTTGGAAAATATTCGGAAATCCAATCAGCAATCTTTTCTTTGTTGCCTATAAAATTAACTTTCGGAAACATAATATTGTTTTTGCGATTTTTATTTATTATTGATCATTATTTTTACAACATCTGCGATTGCTTCAGCCATTAAAGGAGGAACAGAATTGCCCACTTGCTGCTGCTGTGAAATACTTGTTCCATCAAAAATAAAACTATCAGGAAATGACTGCAATCTAGCTAATTCTCTTACTGTTAATGCCCTATTCTGAGAATAGTGAAATACTTTTCTCATATCTCCTGTAATAGTTATTGAGGGCTTGCTACTATCATATCTGATGTACTTCCTGATATCGCCTGATTTTGGCCTTATTGCTTCTGGTATTTTATATCTATTGCCGCCATCTGAAACAAAAGACATCTTAGCAAGCATTTGTTCAGAATGATCCATTGCGTTATGATTTGGAATGTTTGACTTATCCCCTGACTTCAAACCAGGCAAGTCGTTAATTGCGCTTTTGACTGCCACATAGCTATCTATGTTCTTTTCTGGGAAAAGCAAGTTCTGTGTTTTGCTAGATCCAATAAAAATGACTCTTTTTCTAATTTGAGGAACTCCGTAATCCGCGGAATTTAAAATTTTGCATATAACATTGTATCCTATTTTATTAAATCTTGATATGATGTCTTCTCTTGTCTTTCCGTTATTATGAGTATATAGGCGTGCGACATTCTCCATAATAAAATATTCAGGCCGCACAATTTCAACAATCCTAACAAATTCTTTAAATAAATTATTTCTCGGATCATTAATAAATTTTCTGCCGATATTTCCAGCAATGCTGAAGCCCTGGCAAGGAGGACCTCCAATAACAACATTAACTTTTTTGTTCCCGACAATTTTAGATATTTCTTCCTTTGACAGCTTCTTTATATCTTTTTCTATTAAGTTGTGTTTTGGAAAATTCTTTCTATATGTTCTGCAAAAACTATCTTCAATATCTAGAGAAAAAATATTTTCAAACCCTGCATTGTCAAAACCAAGGGAAAGACCCCCTGCTCCGCAAAATAAATCTATATAGTTAAATTTCATATTTAATATTTGTATTTATTTTATTATCTCATTATTTAAGTAAATATTCAATTTTTCAACTTATTACGCCCACGAAACCGCGGGCTTTTTTATTACTTCTCGCACAATGCCATTTATCATGAAATTATCATTTTGGTGGATTACGATCATAGGGTGCCTTTCGGTTGACTCTGATACTAATGATATTGTTCCATTTTTATTGTGGACGAATTTTTTGATGTTTGCCATATCGTCTATTATTGATAGAACATAGTCTCCAGATTTCGGTACTCCATGTTCTCGATCAATAACCACATAATCCCCATCTTCTATTCTGCTATTGTGAATTTTTGCCTTATTCATTGAATTGCCTCTTGCTTTTATGGCAAATATGCCCTGTTCTTTATTCAGGATTGTTTTGGATATTTTAAGATACCCTTCAAGGCATTCATCCGCAAAAATATTTGCTTCTCCGCAGTTGGCGGCTCCGACTATAGGGATGATGACAAAGTTGCTCTTTGGGGCTGTTCCTTTCTTTATACGTTTTACTTCGCCGGTTTTATGATCTATTTTGATAAATCCCTTTTTCTCCAGCTGTTCCAAATGATGCGCCACTTTCTGCGGATGATGCACATCAATAAGCCGGCCGATTTGCCGCAAACTGCCGGTTTTAACATTGATCTTTGGCGTTATTTCCAAAAGTTTTGATTGTATTTGGTGTAGCATAGTTTTAATAATGATATTATAGCAATTTCAATGAGGATGTCAAGTTTATTTCAAACCGACAAGTCCTTGACAAAGGATATGCAAAAGAAAAGTTTTGCACCATGTTAATCCTGTATCCTAAGAAATGGGAAACATCAAAAAAACGGCCCACACGAGTGAGCCGTTTTTGGTAGGGTTGATTACCTGTTTTCCGAACTCGTATATATTTACCATGCTATTAGGGTGGATCTACAGAATCTCGAAAACCTTGCATGTTTTAAAAAACTGGGAATTGGATATCAATTTAATTGATTACATTCAGTATCCAATAAAAGATCAACAACTAAACTGCCATTATAAAATCTATTTTTATCACGCGCCTGAGCTTTGGAGCGATAGCACGTAATAAATGTCTCTGGGTCAGCATCTTTAATCGGTTTTCCAGCCCAGTATACATTATTTTTATCTTTGGCGTATAGACCATCTAATGATTGAAAAGTGTCAGAATAAGCATCAAGAATAACGTCATCTCGGTAATAAGCATTCTGAGCATCTTTTGCGTAATCACAAGTAAGAAATTTGTAGGTCTGGCCGTCTGATCCCTTGATCTGCTGTCCATTAACATAGACGGAATGCTGATCTTTTGCCCGAAAAACGTCACAAGAAACATTATCAAAAATACTAAATGAATTTGGATCTGCACCAACTATAATCTCATCATTCCAATACACGTTATTTTTATCCTCCGCATAAGCATCTTCTTTCGAAATATAATAATCTCCAAAAGAAACAAATGTATTAATATCAGCTGATAGGACTTTTTTAAAAATTATATTATCCTGGGGACTTTCTTCAGAAACATAATATACACCATTTTTATCTATAATATATGGAAAATCTATTCTTACTGTTTTTGAATCAAGATTTGTTAATTTCGTCTCATTATAAAAAACGAATTGCTTATCTTTAAGAAATTGGCACCAAAATCCACCATTTACAATCTCTAATGAATTATAATCAGCGTCTTCTAGTCTTCGACCACTATAGTATACTGCATTTTTATCTTGAGCATAGTATCCATCAATATATTTAAAACTTTCCACATCAGCATCCTGGATAATGCCTCTATTGTAGAATGCGTGATTTTTATCTTTTGCATAAACGCCAGTATAATCATCAAACTTACATTCTTTATTAGACATATCATTAGAAACACCTCCCAGAAATTCAAAGGTTTCATAATCAGCCTTTGTAACTTCGGATTCAATACGATTACCGTAAAAATAAATACCCCCATTTTCTTTAGTGTATGGTTCTTGTGATGATTCAATCAAAAAATAACCATATATAAAACCAAGAGCACATATAAAAACAAATCCAACTACAAAAAAATAAGAATATTTCTAATTTTCATAAATTTAAAATATCAAAACAAATTAATAAACCTTGGTAGGCCCGGATGGGCTCGAACCATCGACATCCACCTTATAAGAGTGGCGCTCTAACCAGCTGAGCTACGGGCCCTTGTACTGCATAAAACATATAACAAATTCACTAAAAAATCAATTATTATTCGTAAATCTTATTCCCTATGCTGATACCCCCTCTAACTCCCCCTTAATAAAGGGGGAGAAATTTAAGTTTGTGGTATAATACATCCATGAATCCAATATTCCCAAAAATCACGGCTTTTCCGACTTTATCCTCGCTTTTAAAAGAATTTCCAAAAGCTGAAATTTTTCTGGTTGGAGGCGCTATTCGCGACATTCTGCTAAACAAAAAAATAACTGACATAGACCTGCTGGTGCGCAATGTTTCTGGAGATGATCTGGAAGAATTCCTGGCCCGCTCTGGCAGAGTGATATTCGCGGGCAGAAAATTCGGGGTCTGGAAATTCAATGAAATCGGAAAACCTAGAAACGAAATATATGATATTGCCCTCCCTCGCACTGAATTCTCGCTTCACAAGCAAGGAATTTATCAGGACTTTGAAATAAAAACCAATCCA
>PCVT01000121.1 GCA_002787075.1 Parcubacteria group bacterium CG11_big_fil_rev_8_21_14_0_20_41_14 | reverse complement strand
ATGCCAGAGCAGAAATTAAAAACAATAGTTGTTCTTCCTGCCTATAACGCAGCCAAAACATTAAAAAAAACAGTGCTAGATATTCCAAGGCATTTAGTTGATGAAATAATTTTAGTTGATGACTTCAGCAAAGACGAGACACTGCAAGTGGCGCAAGAACTTGGCATCACAACAATACAGCACCACAAAAACAAAGGATACGGCGCAAACCAAAAAACATGCTATAATACAGCCCTAGAGCATAGCGCGGACATTATCATAATGCTGCATCCTGATTATCAATATGATCCAAAATTGATAAAATATTTTATTGGATTCATACAAGACGGATATTTTGACATAATGCTTGGCTCAAGGATAAGGAGCAGGAAAGAAGCGCTTGATGGAGGAATGCCGGCTTACAAATATTATTCAAACCGGATTCTTACTTTTATAGAAAATATAGCAACAGGATACAACCTTTCCGAATGGCACACTGGCATGCGCGCCTATAAAAAAACATTCTTGGAATCAATCAATTTCATGAATAATTCGGATGATTTTATTTTTGACAGCCAAATACTTTTTCAGGCCGTTGAAAACGGATACAGAATCGGCGAAATACCGGTTCCTGTGCGATATATGCCTGAATCATCAAGTATAAATTTTAGCAGAAGTTTAAAATACGGCATTCTTACATTGTTATTGGCGATTCAATATTGGATTAAAAAAATATTTATTTAAGCGGCTTGCCCGTGCTAAAAATATGTTAGCCAAGATTGCGGCACGAAACAATAATTTTATAATCTACTCGGCAATTTGCTTAATCGGCTTTGGATTATATTTTAAGTCGCTTTTTTTTGGGTTCACTTATTTGGATGACAACGAATTAGTGCTGAACAATTTACGATTTTTGCAAAATCCTTGGTATGTTTTTTCCGCGTTCTTTGAAGATGTTTTCCATACTTCTTTCAACTCTGCTTCTTATTACAGGCCTTTGCTCACTATTTCGTTTATTCCTGAGGCCATTCTGACAGGCGCGAATAGTTTTTTATATCATGCCGCGAACATGCTCATTCATATCGGGGCCGCTTGCCTTGCGTTTAAAATTTTTTTAAAGCTCAATTATTCAAAAACGATTTCCATAATTTTAGGAATAATCTTTCTGGTTCATCCAACGCTCGCGCAAGCAGTATCATGGATTCCAGGAAGAAATGATTCTCTTTTGGGCTTTTTTATTTTTGCCAGTTTTATTTTATTTTTGAATTTTATTGAAAAAAAGGGAATAAAATTTCTTGTTTGGCATTCAATATTTTTTGCTTTCGCGATTTTTACAAAAGAAACAGCGCTGGTATTTCCTGTTTTGTGCTTGGCTTATCTTTGGGCTAAAGAACTTTTATCAAAAAATATAATAATAAGACTAAGCGCGTGCTGGCTTGTCGCGATTTTGATTTGGTTTATTTTGCGCTATATCGGGCTTAATGGACAAGGGGCCATTTCAGCGCAAGAAGCTGCTTTTTCTGTTATAAAAAATATGCCTGCCAGCATCCAGCTTCTTGGCAAAGCGTTTATGCCTTTTAATTTGTCTGTTCTGCCAATAATGCAAGACACAACATTTGTTTATGGATTTTTTAGCGCCACGATTATGGCGTTATTAGCCGGCCTTGAGATAAAAAACAGGCAAAAACCAAATGATAATTTGCGAATGATGCTGTTTGGAGCTTTGTGGTTCGCTCTGTTTTTGTTGCCTGCTTTTATTAAGGCGCCATCTAGCAATCCGGCTGATTTTATTGAACACCGGCTGTATGTTCCAATAATTGGCTTATTTATTATTATCGCCCAAAGCCGAATAATAAAATTTATTGAAATCAATTATAGGAATTGGCTCTTGTATTCCGGAGTTATTATAATAATAGGATTCTTGACAATAAATTTTCTGCATCAAAATAATTTTAAGAATAAAATGTCTTTTTGGCAGAACGCGGCTGATAATTCTCCGCATTCTCCTTTGGCGCAAAAAAATCTTGGGGCAATGCATTATTTGGAAGGAAATTATTATCTTTCGGAAAAATATAGCAAAAAAGCGCTTGAAATCAATCCTTATGAAACAATGGCGCACAACAATTTAGGCCTTGTGTACGCTAGAGCCGGCCGATTTGAAGACGCGGAAAAAGAATATCTTAAAGAGCTGTCTTTTAATTATTCTTATGATGGAGGGCACTATAATCTTGGGCTTTTATATTATCGCATGGGATATGTTGATGAAGCCAAAAAGGAGTGGGAAAAAACATTGGAAATAAATTCGGATTACAAAGACGCGCGCATTATGCTTGATTCTTTGAACAAAAAATAAAATAACTTACAAAATTTATATGGAGGAAAAAACAAAAACAAAAATTCTGCCTGCCGCTTTTATGATTGTGGCTTTTTTTGTTTTTGCTTCACAGACGCGCGGCGTGGCAAGCGACATAATATTCACGGAAATAATGTATAGTCCTGATGGGGTCGATGATAAACATGAATGGGTTGAAATATATAATGACAGTGATTCAGAACTAAATTTGGATAACTGGAAATTTTACGATGGCGACGGGGAATCCAAACACGGGCTAAATATTTTTCAAGGATCAATCATAGTTCCTTCGAGTGGATATGCTGTCTTGGTTGACAATCCTGAATTTTTTCTAGAAGATTGGCCTGATTTTTCTGGAACTATTATAGATAGCGTGGTAAAGCTTAAAA
>PCVT01000060.1 GCA_002787075.1 Parcubacteria group bacterium CG11_big_fil_rev_8_21_14_0_20_41_14 | reverse complement strand
CGTGGACTGTTTTTGGTTTGAGTTTTGTTTTTGTGTTAAAAACTTTCTATGGGGAGTTTCGTAATTCAAAGCTCTGAGGAAGAAAAAGAAGAGTTGCTGAGGATCTGGGAAGAGTGTGACCGCAACATCGCAAAAATGTCCCGCCGCATTGGGGCAGACCGGAGCACCTTGTATCGGCGGCTCAAAAAAGCAGGGCTTGATATCAACGCCCTGCGGAGAAAGCACTCCTCGTGAGCTGACGGTTTCCTTCCTCGCCATTCCCCAATATCCTACCTGCTTTGTGGTGCGCCACATGTTGCGCCACATGTGGCGTTTGCCACAGTGTACGCAACACTCCTGATAGACGGATAGGCTAGTCCTTTTATAATCCCTCTGCAAAAATGTTTTTCATTTTCAAGCAGTTAGCCATAGTCCTGATTTTTTTGCACTTCAATTGGCCTGAAAGTTGCTTTTCTGACTTTGGAAAGCAAGCAGTAGGATGGGGAGGATATCCTGGCCCAGGGTGGGTTTGGTTTCAATTCGCAGGGGGTGGGGCCTCTTTTGAGCCAGCCCACCCGGGCTTGGATATGGAGAGCCGATGGAAACCCAGCAGCAAAAGGAGTAATCGTGAATTCGTGTCCGTACCACCTTTCCGTGACCGTGCCGGTGGAGTTGGTGAAATACCTGGAGTGGATCGGCCTGGAAGCCCGGCGTTCGGGCGGCCTGCGTTTGCCCAAGGCAAGCATTGTCCGGGCGCTGGTGAGGGTGCTGATGCGGATGGACGTGGATGTTTCCGGGGTGACAACGCAGGAGGAGCTGGAGGAGCGGATTTGGGAGGCGATGGGGAAGAATGGGGATCGTTTTGAGGGGCGGTCCCGCATGGTTGGCGGGGCAAGGGTTGGGAGCGGGGGATAACGGCAATGGTAGCGACGGTCGTAGGAAGCGTGGAGTCCGCGAACGGGAACAGGTACGAGGTGCGGTGGGATCAGGTGACGCGGGAGGTGTACGTGTTCCGCGAGCGGCTGGTTTTCGTGGGTATGGCGGTTTCTGTGGGGGAGGCGGTGGGGAATGTGAGGGCGTGGGTGCGGGAGAGGGGGAAATAGTTTGAGTCAAATGGATCGTTCCCTGTGGAAGTAGACGTTTTTCTGTCGGTGGATAAATAATTTTCAAGAAAGAGAGAATTGTGATATGATAAAGTAAAGTAAAATCAATTATTAATTTTAAATCATTATGAGAAACAAATGGATTCAATTAACAATATTAATTTTGGCTGTTGTTTTGGTTGTTGGTGGTGGGTTTTGGTGGAGAAATAATCAGAAGGGAGAGAAAGAAGTAGTTTCAAAAGAGGTAGTTTCAGGAAATAAAATAGAGATTGTGGAAGATGAGGGGGTGTCAGATGAAGGAGGAAGTGAAGAAGAGACAGAAGCAGAATTAGTTAGTGAGGAAGAGATTGATACATCGGATTGGAAAAGCTTCCAAAGTTCTGAATTCAATATCGCGTTTAAGTATCCTCCTTCATGGAATGTGTCAACAACATTACGAGATAACACAATTGTTCTTGTGAAAGATGCTGATCTTCAGATTGGATCAAGAGAAAATGCTGTTTTGGAGATAATAAACAACTATTGGGAACATGGCATTATGGACATGTCGCTTACAGAGAAGAGAGAAGTAGAAATTGATGGTGTGACTACAACATTAAGCCAATTCCAACTTGATTTCATGGATGCGGTCGGACTTTTATTGATAAACATAGAAGACAAACAGAATCGACGACATGGAATTGAATTTCAACCATCTTTTTTCGGAGAGGCAGAAAATGATATACGAATTTTTGAGAAAATTATTTCAAGTATCAAATTTATATAATTTATTAAAAAACAGAAAGGATAAATATCACATAACATTTAGTACTGAGAAGATTCTTGGATCATTTTTAATTTTTTCATCATTAGAGTTGTGGACAAATGGACAAATGGGGACATGACCCATTTTTTGTGATATAATCATTCCATGTCCAGGCAACCACGGGTAGATGTAGCTAACGAAATATACCATGTCATAAACAGAGCAAACGCAAGACAACAGATCTTCAAGACACATCAAGATTATCGCGCAACGCTCATCGCCCTGCAAGAAACACTTAAAAAAATTCCAATAGAAATTTTTTCTTATATTTTAATGCCAAATCATTGGCACTTTTCAGTGCGCCCAATCCGAAATGGAGACATGGGGAAATTTTTTGGCAAGTTTACTCAAAAAGCCACTCAAAGATGGCATGCATCCCACCAAACCGCAGGATCAGGACATTTATTCCAAGGAAGATTCAAGTCTTTTATAGTGGACAAAGAACAATATTTCATTCAGCTGATGAAGTATATTGAGGCCAACGCTCTTCGGTCTAAACTAGTAAAAAAAGCAGAAGATTGGCCATGGGGCAGTTTGCATATTCGTAAAAAATATCCTGCGCTAGCCAGAAAGTTGCTCTCTAAATGGCCAGTAGATATTCCCTTATCAAACTACCTAGATGAGATCAACTCTCCAATATCTGAAAACCAATTGCGTGTGGTGCGGCGTTGCGTAAAAAAAGGCATGCCATTTGGAAATTCTGATTGGACAAGCAGTATTGTAAAAAAATATGGACTAAAGTATACTGTACGCTCAAGCGGAAGGCCAGGTTGTTCAAAAGCCAAATAACAGCAATAATGGGTCATGTCC
>PCVT01000010.1 GCA_002787075.1 Parcubacteria group bacterium CG11_big_fil_rev_8_21_14_0_20_41_14 | reverse complement strand
TAAATGTGCTAATATATATTATATGGAACAAACAGAAACACAAAATATTTCTCTTGAAGCAAAAATTGACGCAATATACGCGTCAGTGGAAAAAACGCGAAAGTATTTCATGTGGACGCTAATCATAACCGTGGCATTGGTTGTGCTTCCTTTAATCGGGCTTATGTTCGTTCTGCCAAGCTTTATTCAAGGCATGACTTCTGGGCTTATGATTTAGAAAAAACTTGCGCGATAGCTATATGTCTAAGAAAAAAAATAATTCAGCGTTTTTGGATTCTGACGCAGATGGGCTTTCTGATGAAGAAGAAAAAAATTTAGGCACGAATCCAAATTCAGCAGATACAGACAATGATCAGCTTGGAGATTTTCAAGAAGTATATATCTATGGCACGAATCCGAATGATCCAGACACAGACAAGGATGGAATCCCAGATGGGGAGGAAGTTAAGCATGGATTAAATCCTCGTGGCAAAGGAAAGCTGCGCGATTTTTTTATTCCAAATAAAGGAAATAATTATCATCCACATGCTTTGCGACCTAAGAGAGTGTTGTTTCATGCTGGAAGCGTTCTTGCTGTAAAAGCGCTGGTTGTCGCGTTCATGCTTTCTATGCCAGTTACTGCCTGGCTTACGCCTGATGTTTTATTGGAGCAGCAACAGCGAATTATTGAACTCACGAACGCGATGCGCCAGAATCTTGATATTCCTGCGTTAAAAGAAAATTTGACATTGAATCAGGCCGCGTTTTTGAAGGTTCAAGATATGCTTATTGGCCAGTATTTCGCGCATATGAGCCCATCGCACAAGGGATTGTCTTATTTTTTAGGCCAGGCTAGATATCCATATTACATGGCTGGAGAAAATTTGGCCATGGGGTTTGTTGACGCGGAAGCTGTTGTAAATGCTTGGGCTAAGAGCCCAACGCATTATGCTAATTTGGTTGATCCTGAATATACTAATATTGGCATTGGCATGAAAAGCGGATTATTTAATAATCATGACACAACATTGGTTGCGCAGTATTTTGGCGCGTCGCTTGCGCATGCTGAATCTCCTGTTTCTACTTTTGTTGAGCAGAATAGTTCTGAAGCAGTGGATGAAGCAGTTGCAGTGGATGAGCCAGTTTATGATGAACCAAATGATTCTATTATGTCTAGTCCGTCTGAAAATTCAGTTTTAGGAGAATCTTTGGAATTTCCTTTTTCTGAAGAAGCTCTTGAAATTGATCCTTTATCAAGCTTAGTTCAAGTTATTGATAATGGCGAAAAAGAGGGAACTTTAGTTCAAGCTGAAATCCGCGTTAAGGGCGCAATAAGCGCTGATCTTGTTTTTAATAATAATAAGATTTCATTGGCTAAGGACTCAGAAGATCAAACTTTGTGGACTGGTAGTACTTTGGTGTTTGAAACAGATGAAAATCAGATTTTTAATCCAGTAGTTTTGCCATCGGTTATTGCCAAGGATATATCTGGGGCTGAGGAAACTACTGATATTCAATGGAAAAGCATTGTGCCGGTTAAGCCATCTTTGACTGAGCAGTATTTTTTCATGAAGCAGGCCAATTCAGGAGCAGCGCGCCGGTTAATGATGATTAGCTCTTGGTATTTTAAGATATTGCTTGGCTTGGCTATTGTATCGTTATTGATGATGGTTCTGATTGAAATCAAAAAACAGCATCCTAAGCATATTGCGTTTTCTTTGGGCGCTATATTGATTATTGTGGCGGTTATTGTGGTGTAGATATTGACATCAAGTAGTATAAGCGTATAGTAATAATAAAGTTACTAATTAACAAAATATATGCACAATACACAACAGGAGCATGCTTTGCCTTCAATTGGGCGGGCAATGCAGTCCGCGATTTTTTTAACCGCAACTTTTTTAGTAGGCGGTTTTTTTGTTCTTTCCGCAGTTTCGGCGCATGCCGCGAGCCAAACGGATGTTATTATCAATGAATTCGTATCTGCCACTTCAAGCGGCAATGAGTGGGTGGAATTATTAAATACTACTGGAACAGATGTTTCTCTGGACGGCTGGAAATTGACAGAATTAACCACCCCTGATGCAATTCCGGCTGAAGTTGATTGGGCCGCGCTTTCCGGAACTATTCCGGCTTACGGAATTTTGGTGTTTGAAGTTACCGGAACTAATTTTAACAACCCTGGCGATTCTATCGGGCTTTATGACAATAGCGCGACTTTAATGCAGCGAGTAACCTATGGCGCGGTAAACGGCTATATATCCGAGGCCGGACTTGAAACAGAGCCGTCATCCGTGCAATCCGGCTCATTTGACGGGACAAACTGGTCAATCTCCGGCACTCCGACAAAAGGATGGTTTAATGATGCGGGGCAAGACGGAGCCGCTCCTCTTTTGAGCGCTATTGATTCATCTTTGTCCAGCTCCGGCATAACTTCCAACATCGGTGAATTGGACAATCCGTCCGCTACGCCGACTGCCGAGTCTGATGCGCTGTATTTTGAAAAGTCAGGCAAAGGAAAAATTGTTTTTACTGATAGTTTGAATTTAAGTGACCAGGCGACTGTGTCAGTCCTGCAAAGTTTGGGAACTGCCATGGATATGTCAGACGGGCACATATCTTTTAATTCAACAACTGCTGCGGCAATGTCCGCCACTGGTGCGACTGTATATATGTACGGCCTTGATGATTTGGGATTTATTGCCCAGCCGAATATCATTGTCAAGAATGATGCC
>PCVT01000051.1 GCA_002787075.1 Parcubacteria group bacterium CG11_big_fil_rev_8_21_14_0_20_41_14 | reverse complement strand
CTTGGTCGTATCAGCGTGATTTGCCGCAGGAACTGAGCGAGCGAATCAAACTCGCCGGCAAACATTGGAATCAAGAAAAAGGTTGTTTTGTGGTGGATATCAATATCGAGGAATTAGAATATCGCTGGAAACCCAATGCCGAACTCGATCCTAAAACAATGATGTTGGCTAATAGTCTTTATCAGGGTTTATCGTTATTTTCCCAGCCATTAAATCCAGAAAAAGATAATCAGCTCCGCCGCGCCGGTCTTATTACCTTAATCAAACAGGCGAACACGATCCAGCCGCACGAAACCACCGTAAAAATGAAACCCGGCCAGGGCAATGTTCCCTTGCTGGCACAGTTACTGTCGATTTTACCGTATGAGCAATTAGAATCACTGCAGACGTTTGCCCAAACTTTGCAAAAAGGCGATCCGACCGAAATTCATGCAGCGCTCAACCGGGTCAAAGAGATTTTAGGCGTTAAAACTTCCCAAGGCTATTCACCCGGGGTGATTATTCACGATCATTGGAAAAATGCTGTTAAAAAATGGCTGGAAATGACCGATGAAACCAGTCGTCAGGATATTTTAAGACTTTTATCAACTGATTCAGTAGCATCTG
The DNA here is from genome assembly GCA_002787075.1 of Parcubacteria group bacterium CG11_big_fil_rev_8_21_14_0_20_41_14. Classification (GTDB taxonomy): domain Bacteria; phylum Patescibacteriota; class Patescibacteriia; order UBA2169; family UBA2169; genus CG1-02-41-12. The sequence continues at coordinate 2,114 of PCVT01000051.1, read as the reverse complement.
CCGCCGAACAACTGCAAACATTATTCGAGGAGTCAGTTTTAACTAAAACGACGGCAATTTTATCCCGGGAGGAAAAAAAGTTTGAAGTAATAAAAAGCACAGCCGAAAACAGCAAGAAAAAAACAGTGAAGATGTATGTTTCTAAAAACATTCCCTCATTTTTTGCCAAGGCTTCCGCCGGTATTTGTACCGCCAATGACGTCGAGCTATTCGCCCGCTCCGACCATTTTCATATTAACGTTGTTGATGAGGAATCCGATGAAATCATCGGCAACATCCAGGCTTATTTAGTCCCGCAGAACAGTCAATCTTATTTAATGTTAAGGGGGATCAACCCCACCGTTAGTTTTGTTGACATCGGCAATGTCCGCGGCCTGATTGAAGGCACGTTAACCGTTGGGCGGGAAATCGCTCAAGCTAGCGACTTAGACGGCTTGACCTTATCCGAATCCTTAGGTAGCTGGCATGCTGATTCCAACCGACCGGAAGTGGCTAGCGTTATCCGCAGTGATTATTTAACTCCGAGTCGGGAAATGGAATTAGCCGAACAATTTCCTATAGCCAGCAATACCCATATTAGCAAGGTTTATTTATTCTGGGAAAAACAACAAGAAAAAGTTAAATAGACAATTAATTTTATGATAAACAGTATTAAATCAGATTCAATAATTTCCGCCATTTTATCCAATCCGATTGAAAGCAGGGCCATTGAGTTAAAACCATCAATTCCGTGGAGAGACATTAATCATCAACATCAACTCCAAGAAATCGTCAAGTCGATTATCGGTTTATCTAATGTAAAAGACGGCGGGAAAATAATTTTAGGGGTTATTCAAAATCCGGATAGAACCTTTGCTATAACAGGAATGTCAACAATTGATTTACAAACATATGATCAAGATCATATTTATCAGGTTGTTCGAGCTTATGCTAACCCAGCTCTCAGATTTGAAATTAGAAGTGTTGAATACCGAGGGAAATTTTTTATCGTTTTTGCTATTCAGGAATTTCTTTACATGCCGGTTATTTGTATTAAGAACGGGAGTCGCACTGGAAATGAACCATTAATTAGCGGTGCTCTTTATATTAGGACTCACAAACCTGAAACCAAGCAGGTTAACAATGAAACAGAAATGAGAGAAATTATAAACTTGGCTGTTGATAAAGAATTGGAATTACTAACACCAAGAATTCAGAAATTAATCAAACCACCATTCATAAAGCAAAAAATCAAGGGAATTAGTAGCAAAAAATTTGCAAATGAGTTAAAAGATATTAAGTTATGACTAAAAAAGATGAGATTGTCACTGAAATAAAATCAAAAGGATATTGGGTGATTAATATTAGGCCGGTTTTATACAAAGAAAAGTTAATCACTAACAGAGCCATAGTTAAACAGGTTGTCAGAAATGCAGTTGTTGAGTTAAGAGGTTGGGATTATCCTCATTTCAGTAATCGAGCAGAAGAAACTTATACCATCATGAATGGTATAGAAACTGCTTTTAGCTGGGAAAATCATATCGAGTTTTGGCGAATGACCCAAAGTGGTAACTTTTTCCATCTATTAGCTCTTAGGGAAGATAGGACAGATTTATCTACTTTTAGTAATATGTGGAGTTCAGATAAAAATTTAAACGAGAAAAAACTTTTAGCAGTATTGGGTACCCTTTATACCATAATTGAAATTTTTGAATTTACCAATCGTTTAATTAAACAAGAGACTTTTACCAATAATTTAATTATCTCCATTGAGCTACATGATATTTATACACGACAACTTTGGGTTGACAGGCAAAATAGATTACCATTTTCCTATGAGAGAGGGTCTCATAGTGAAGAACCTTGGCAATGGAACGAAGAATACAAACTAAATAATTTTTCTGGAAACATGGAATCGAATATATTAAAGACGTATTTAGATTTGATCGAATTATTCGGTTGGGAAAATCCACCAGTAAATGTATTTAGAAACGACATTCAGAAATTTTTAGCTGGTAAAATTTAATCTTTTTCTTCTTCCCCCATCCCGCGAGCCCCGCAAAGCGGGGCGAGCGGAGCGAAGCGATTGGTAATTTGAAGTTGGCAGTCAGCAGTTAGGTTATTGGTAGTTGGAT
>PCVT01000077.1 GCA_002787075.1 Parcubacteria group bacterium CG11_big_fil_rev_8_21_14_0_20_41_14 | reverse complement strand
AATAAATGTTGTGCATGCGTCTCGTCTCAAAGTAACCGCAACGGCGCTGGCTAATGAACAATTTGAGATTATGCGCAATTTGCCATACGACGATGTCGGCGTAATCGGGAGCATCCCGAGCGGAAAAATCCCTCATATACAAAATCTTCTTCGCGACAATACCGAGTTTGTGGTAGAAACAACGATACGGAATATTGACGATCCTTTTGACGGCACTATAGGTGGTTCGCCAAACGACCTCTCTCCCGCCGATTACAAACTCGCTGAACTAGAGATTTCATGCCCGTCCTGTAGGAATTTTCCTACCCTCAATTTCAATACTCAGGTGAGTCCTAGAAGTCTCGAAACCGCCTCAACCAATGGCGCTCTTTTCATTCAAGTTTTTGATGCCGTCGGGCAACCGATTGTTGGCGCTGACGTTCATGTTGTAAACAATCAAGCTACTCCGGCGATTGTCATTGACGATACCACCAACAACAGCGGCCTTCTTCAAATCGTTGACGCGCCGCCCGGAGTTGAAGCGTACGAGATTACTGCTTCAAAGGTCGGCTACTCAACCGATAAAACGTATCAAACCGGTGATCCGGGAAATCCCAATCCGATTAAGCCCTACGCAACCGTAGCATTGCAGCAATTAACACAGATCAGTTTTGCCATTGATAAAACAAGCACGCTCGATGTGTCGAGCGTAACAAACACATGTAGCTCAACGCCATCGGTTGGTTTTTTAATGAACGGTTCCAAGCTCATTGGCACAAGCCCCGATGTTTTAAAATACACCGCTTCTCATACTACCGACGGCGATGGTAGGAAAACGATATCGTCCCTTGAGTGGGATACATACAATTTGAATCTTACCGACGGCTCATATGATCTTGCGGGGACCGTTCCTCTTTTGCCTCTAGCGCTGAATCCGAATACTAATCAAGATTTCAAACTAATCGTCGCGCCAAAAAATCCTAGGAGTATCATGGTAACCGTCAAAGACGCCTCAACGCAACTTCCGCTATCTGATGCGGCTGTAAGACTCGAGGGGGCTGGTTACGATGCGACCTTGACCACCGGCCGAGGTTTTATCCGTCAAACCGATTGGTCGGGTGGCGCCGGGCAAGCAGATTTTATTGACCCCGCGCGATATTTTGATTCCGACGGAAATATTGAAGTTAACGATCCGGTTGGAGAATTCCATTTGAGAAAGATTTTTGACGATTATGCACCTTCCACGTATCTTGTTTCTTCCACGTTTGATACTGGCTCCGCCAGCAATTTCCATCAAATTCTTTGGCAACCACAAGATCAGCCACCTGACGCAGGACCAAATAGTGTCCGATTTCAAATCGCTACCAATAACGACAAAGCAACATGGAACTTTTTGGGTCCGGATGGCACCACTAACACTCATTACACTCTTGCTAATCAGAACACTAACTCATTACATAACGGTGACCGGTATTTTCGTTATAAAGCATTTTTGCAAACGGCAAGTTCTACATGGACACCCACTGTCTCTGATGTTTCTTTTACGTTCACGTCCTCCTGCGTGCCGCCGGGGCAAGTCTTTTTTACCGGACTTAACACCGGCGACTACACCTTAACGGTTTCCAAGGCGGGGTATCAACCGTTTACTGACACGGTAAATATTTCTTCTTCATGGCAGCAACGCGAAGTCATTTTATCTCCATAAAGTCACTATGAACTTTTTCAAAAATCACCACAATTCAAAATCAGGTTTCTCTGTAATGGAAGTTCTAGTTAGTATCTTTATACTAACTCTTATAGGACTTGCTGTTTCCTCTTTCGCGAAAGACATTTTTTCGCTAAATAGAATTACTTCGGATAGTTTAACAGCGCAGGATGAAACTCGTCGTGCTCTGAAAACTATGAGTGCGGAAATACGTACCGCATCTCCATCAAGCCTTGGCGCGTATGCCCTCGCTCAATCTGCAACGTCGTCATTTACTTTTTACAGCAATATAGACGGCGATTCTTTTAAAGAACGAGTGAGATATTTTTTGGACGGCACAACTCTTAAAAAGGGGGTTATTAAACCTATCGGTACGCCACTTACTTACAGTCCGGCCAATGAAGTGATAAGCGAATTGATACCTGGTGTTGCTAACGCCACTACCTCGATTTTTAGTTACTATGACAAAAATTACGATGGCACTACCCAAGCACTTATTGAACCAATAGATATAGCTACTGTGCGACTGGTGAAAATCACCATTGTGGTTGACAAAGATCCACAAACGCCACCCAGTCCTATGACACTCACTACCCAAATTTCAATAAGGAATCTGAAAGACAACTTATGAAAAAAATCCAAAAATATAATAGAGGTTATATGCTCATCCAAGTGATCGTTTTTGGATCAATCGCTGTTTATATTTTGAGCGCATTGGTGGGTTGGGCTTCAATAAACGTCAAGGCGACGGGACAAACATTCAATCGCGAGAAGGCTTTGCAAATTGCGGAAGCGGGTATTGATTATTACCGTTGGCATCTTGCGCACGCGCCCACGGATTTTCAAGACGGAACCGGAGGTCTCGGGCCTTACGTCCACGATTTTCGTGACAAAGATGGGAATATAATCGGTCAGTTTTCTCTGGACATTACGCCACCGTCACTAAATTCTACTTTGGCAACGGTGAAATCCACGGGAAGCATAATCGGCGACACGCCACT
>PCVT01000002.1 GCA_002787075.1 Parcubacteria group bacterium CG11_big_fil_rev_8_21_14_0_20_41_14 | reverse complement strand
TATACCCGCATGTATAAAACATTGTAATATCAAAATCGGTTTGCGTCAACATGCGCGCGATTGAATAATGCGTTCTTGTCTGCTATACTCAATCTATATGAAAATACTTTTTTTAGGCGATATCGTAGGCAAAATCGGAAGACGAGCAGTTGCCAAGGTTCTGCCAGAATGGAAACAGAAATATAGCCTAGATATTGTAATTGCCAATGGCGAGAACATGGCCCATGGCAAGGGCTTTACGCGCGCGACTATTGACGAAGCAATCAAAGCAGGAGTTGATTTTTTCACTTCAGGCAATCATGTGGCAAAAAAAGATGAAGGACTTGGTCTTTTGTCAGACAAAAAAATTCCAATGATTCGGCCAGCAAACTATCCGCTAACAGTTCCCGGAGACGGGTGGCGCGTCCTTGAAGTCGGCGCTACCAAAATCGCGATTGTAAACATCATTGGCAGAGTATTTTTTAAAGAGAATTTTGATTGCCCTTTCCGCGGCCTTGATGCAATCTTAAAAGAAATTTCAAAACAAGTAAAAATTATTTTTATTGATTTTCACGCGGAAGCAACCAGTGAAAAAGTGGCGTTCGGCTGGTACGCTGATGGCATGGTGTCCGCAGTGGTAGGAACACATACGCATATACAGACCGCGGATGAATCAATTCTTCCAAAAGGAACCGCGTATATCACTGACGCGGGAATGTGCGGATCTGTTGACTCAGTAATCGGCGTTGAGAAAGAAGGCGTAATAGCCGAGTTTTTAGACCAGCTTCCACGCAAGCATGATATTCCAGAGACAGGCCAAGCAAGGGTCTGTGGAGTATTCATTGAAATTGACAACAAAACAGGTAAAGCCATAAGCATAGAACGTCTAGAGAATGAAGTTGAGGTTTAATCGCGAGGTGTTGCCAATTTTTTGTACTTGCTATACAATATGAATGAAGATAAAACAAGTATGTCCAATCCAAATAAAATAAATAAAGACCAGTTATTGGATGCCATTGCCAAGCGCGCGAACGTGGGGCGCAAAGAAGTTGCTGATGTTATTGACGCGCTTGAAAAAGTAGTGATAGACGCAATGAAGCAAGGCAAAGAAGCAGTGCTTACCGGCTTTGGCTCGTTTTTGGCGCGCACGCGCGAGAGCAGAATGGGCGTGAATCCGCAGAATCCCACTCAGCGCATCAAGATTCCCACAGTTACTGTTCCAAAATTCAAAGCAGGCAAGACATTAAAGGATGCTTTGAAAGGCAAAGAAGAACCAGAAGAATCTCCAAGCGAGCCAGAAGCTCAAGAACCAGTAGAACCAGAAGTTGCTCCAGAACAAGACGCGCAACAATAAATCAATTATCAAAAATACTCTATCACAATGATGGAGTATTTTTTGGTGTCTCTATTTTACCAAGCTCGCACCTATTTTCAAAATCGCTGATGTCTCGCACGCGCGGAGTGCGTGGTGAAGCGAACCTAAATCTTACGCTCTCCGCCCCGCCGCCCGCCTTCGCTCCGGTTGCAACCTCGCAGAAATTTTCCCTTACAATTTTTCTTTTGCGCGCGCCCCCTGAAAAAAAATTCAAAAAAGGAAGGGGAAATTTCTGCTCGATTCCGCACTGACGCGCGGGACGGTGGGGCTTCGCTTACGGCTCGCGGGCAAAAAGTTTCCTCCTCAAACTCCCCAATTTTTGCCTACGAGCCGAACAAACGAAGCAAAAACGCGTTATGGCTTTTTGGAGCGGCGGGCTTGTAATAATACCAGAAAGAGGGTATTATCCAAACTGGAATTTCGAGATAGTCTCGGAATTTTTAGCACATTCACAACAGAATAGGAGAATAACGATGAATACGCAAAAGCCGCTTGATTCACAGAAACTTGCCGAACGCTTGCGGGAAAAGTCGATAGATCGCCAAGCAAGGGCAATTCGAATGACAAAGTTTCCTGGCTCGGCTCAATCCGCGGATTTGTCGCTCCCGCCCAACTGTGGTGGCTTCGGCAGGATCCATCACTTCCGCCTTGAACCGGACCCGAACTGGATTACCAATCCGCTTCCGACGCTCCCCACCTGTAAGTATCTTGGGCTACCTGTCACGGATGTCCTACTCGCCCAAGTCTTTCAACTTTCGGCGTGCGACTTCCGCTGTTGGTACTGCTTTGTGGATTTCAGTCTGCTTGCGGCAGATCCGAAGCACTCTGATATGGTCACCCCCAAGCAACTCCTGCAAATGATGCTCGACGAGAAAGTGAATTCCCAAGTCATCGATCTCTCGGGCGGACAGCCAGAGTTAGTACCGGAGTACGTGCTGTGGTTTCTAGAAGCGCGGAAAGAACTTGGGCTTGAGCAAAGCCACTTTGTCTGGGCTGACGACAACTTGAGCACGGACTACACCTGGCGGTACTTGAGCGAGACAGAAATCGCGTTCATGGCGCAAGCTCACGGATTTGCCCGGGTAGGATGTTTGAAGGGATTTGACGCCGAGTCATTTACTTTCAACACCCGCGCAGATGGTGCGTTGTTTGACCAGCAGATCGATTTGCTCGGCCGTTTCGTTGTGGCAGGATTCGATCAGTATGGCTACATCACCATTACCACCATGAACACTGATGACCTGTCGGGCAAGATGGCGAGGCTACTGGACGAAATCCAGAACCGCGTTCATCCGAACTTTCCGCTCCGCATCGTGCCGCTTCGCATCTTTGGC
>PCVT01000193.1 GCA_002787075.1 Parcubacteria group bacterium CG11_big_fil_rev_8_21_14_0_20_41_14 | reverse complement strand
TCTGCGAAAGGATAGACGATACAGAGTAATTTCGGAACTACTCAAAGGAGGCTAAACAGCCCCCGAAAAGTTCCTATACTCCGATTTTTGAGATTTCCTGCCAATTTAATTAAAGACAAAACCCAGTAGATTCTCTCATACTGGGGGTTGGGGAGGAATGCGGGCGGGATTCGCTCCCGTTTCTTTTTTGAAATTCGCCGCCAATTATTCTTTGAAAGCAATATTCTTCTCTGACATTCCAAACGCCTTCGCCCATTGCGGATATATTGCTTTCAAATTTCTGGCCAAAAACTCTTCTCCGTTTGGGTCGGCCAAAATTCCTTTCATATAATCCTCCGTTGAAGCACCGGCAGGAAGTTTCGATAAATTGTCTTTCATGGTTGGATATTTGGCCGCCATTGCTTCAAGAGTTTTTGGGTTCTTTAATCCGGTAGTTATTGAACGGAAGCATGATTCAATAACTTTGCTTTGCATGTCGCTGAAAGACGCATATTTTTTACCTGATTCGGTTGGGTCTGGCGACATTCCTTTTGTTTCAGAAGTAGTCCTGACACCGGAAATTTCTTGTCCTTGACTATCCGTTATTGGCTGTGCAAGCAAAACTCCCTCCTTATTAAACTTTTGACGATTTTGTTCCGCATATTTTTGCAAAATCGGCAAAGCTTTTTCCATTCCTTTCTCTCCAAGATATAGAACGATACGGTCTTTTTGATTCATAATTTGACCGATTTCCGATGGACTTACCTTGGAAACATCAGCGGTCTTAATTTGAAAACCAAGTTTTTGTAATTCTGGGTCGCTATTCAACTGCTCAATCACACCTTGATAAGTCGGCAATATGTCGCCACCCTCGCAATTGAAATATACACGGTATTTTGTTGATTCGCGCTCAGGCTGTTTTAATTCGCCAGTCTGTTTATCAAAATAATTTGATTCATAATATAGCCAACCATTTTCGTAAAAATATGGCGTTGTGTATCTTTCTTTATCGGCGAAAGTTCCGTCTGCCTGTTTTGCTTTTACAGTTTCCTGTCCATAGCCCAATTCTTGCTTATGGTCTTGCTCAAATTTCGGTCCCGCCGTAATCCATTCTTGATTGCTAGGGTCTTGTAACCAAGCATCAATTTTTTTCTGTCGTGCTTCTCGATAACTTGCCATATCGGGAGTGCCGTCAGGATTGACTTTGTAATCAACGCCCCTCTGTAAATTTATACTTTTGCCAGTTAAGTGGTCATAAAAATTTCCGCCATATTTAGCCCAATCCTTAGTTGCCTCCAAAATTTGTTTTGCTTTCTCATCGTCAAATAAATTTTCTCGCTCCATAGGATTTTCTACACTACCCTCAACTTGCTTCGGCTGTTCCACAACCGCCTCTGTTGATTGCTCAATTTGCGGAGTAACTGGCGTTTCTTGTTTAACCCCAAGCTGTTCGCGAAGCTCACCTAATTTTTGCGCGTCTTCCGCACCTCGCTTCTTACTCGCCACCTTACCTTCTAATTGTTGAAATAATCCCTCAATTCTCTTCCGATCTGTGAAGCCGCGCCCATCGCCGGGGCCAAAGCGAAAAATACTTTTTCCGTCTTCGTCGGAAATTCCGCCAATATCCTCCACGGTTCCGTAGTCCTTATTTTTCCAAAAAATCATCAACTGGTCAGGATTTCCGCTAAAAACAAATTTTCCCGACCTATCATAAACTTTTACAATACCCGAATCTGACAAAGTATCGAGCGAACCTTTGACCTGTTGTTCAACTTCTGCGTTCTCTGGACTCTCTACCTTTGGCTGTTGTTTCTCCGCCCAAGATTTTTCTCGCTCGGCTTTGTATTCTTCCGGTGTTTCGTTGACGCGCATAGCGCGTCCGCCCATGTGCATTTCTTTTTCCGCCACTTTCAAGTCGTCTTCTGGTGTCGGCGGTTTTTGTTGTGGCTGTCCTTCAAATTTCATAAATTTAATTTATCAAATCATCAACGCTCACGCCAAAGGCCTTCGCAACCTTTTTGAGCGTGTCTAATGTCGGGTTTTTGTTTTCTCCCGACTCCATTTTAATAAGCGTGTTATTGGCGATATCAGCCAATCTCGCCAACTTCTCTTGCGAAAGCCCTTTGGCTTCTCGCAATTTCTTTATGTTGTTTGCTAAATTTTGACTTGTTGACATATCATCATTAAAAGATTAACATTATAGTGGAGTATCCATTTATCTATTACTACTATGATGTTACACCAAAATTTCAAACAAATCAATATGGAGAATTTTTTTGTGGCGGCGAATTTCAAAAAAGAAACGGGAGCGAATCCCGCCCGCATTCCTCCCCAGACCCCAGTATGAGAGAATCTACTGGGGTCTGGGGAGGAATTTTCCATTTGCTCCTCTTTTTGTTTTGGGGGAATTCGGGGCGGACATGTATGCATTATACTGCACTCTTGCAAAAGAATGCAAGTTTTCCTATTATATATCTATGGCAACAGGTAAAAAGCTTGGGGAAAACCTAAGAAAACTACGCTTGAAAAAGAATATGTCGCAAGGAGACCTTGCGACGGTTTTGAGCGTTGATCGAGCTTATATCAGCAATATTGAAAATGGTCGTATGAATCCTACTCTTTCGACTTTGGAAAAGATCGCTAATGCGTTGGGAATTTCCAGTAGCGAACTTTTGAAATGAGAAGTTATCAATGTAAAGTCTGTTTGACATTTTGGTTTGATTGTGTAAACTTACATTACAAATCATGCAAGAATA
>PCVT01000208.1:2808-3677 GCA_002787075.1 Parcubacteria group bacterium CG11_big_fil_rev_8_21_14_0_20_41_14 | reverse complement strand
AAACGCGATTTTATGCCAAAAGTTATACACATAAAAACAGCACAGATTGCTTTGCGCTGTCAAGATAATAATATTCGCGTTATTCGCGTGTCATTCCCGCAATTCAGATGCGCGCGTTCGCAGCAACGCTATTCGGATATTGCTTTGCCGATAATTTTTTCATGCTTTTTCTGAATCTCTTTGATAAGCGTTGTTTTGCCTACTTGCCGGGCTCCATAAATAATAATGACTTTTCCATTAAATAAGCGCTTTTCTATATTTTGCTGTATTGTTCTTTTTATCATATAATACCCTAATTTAACATATTTGAGACAGTTAACTATCCTAAATATATGCTATTTAGGGAATAAAGGCAAATACTTTATCCACAAGAATGCAACACACTGATTTCTGTTATTTTAACATTTTGTTTTCCGGCATTTTCAGATAATTTTTCTTGGACACAACGCTTTTGCCCAGCCGCTTTTCCAGCTTCTTCCTGGCGCCACCGGCAATGTCTCCGCCGGCTTTGGCGTCCTCTTTCAACTTTAGCAGGCCTTGAGAATCTTCAGTGCGATGGATTTCCGTGGTGGCGCGCTCGCCCAGCATGTTGAAAATCAGTTCAAAATCGTCCATGTGGTCCCGCAGATTTTCTCTTTTTAATCCTTTGTGCTTCTTGTATTCTGACGGCGTAAGGCCAAAAGTGGCTTTTGATATTTCAGCGGTTAAAATTTCATAATCTCTTCTCTCTTGGGCTCCCCGCTTTTGCCATTCGTCAGTCAATTCTTCGCGTATGGCAATGCCGCGCATTCTCTTTTCAATCCAATCATCGCTATAGCCCTTTAATTTATAAAGCATTCTTGTGCGCTTGGTTGCCAGTTCCGGATTTT
>PCVT01000208.1:0-2761 GCA_002787075.1 Parcubacteria group bacterium CG11_big_fil_rev_8_21_14_0_20_41_14 | reverse complement strand
TCCGGATTTTCTATTTCTTGAATTCGCTCATAACCGACCCGAGCGAGCCAGCGCTTGAATGGCTCTGCTTTTGGAGATGGAATGGATTGAATAATACGAAAAATGCCCTCTGTATTGGCGCAGTCAGTATCATAATATTTGCCATCTGGCGCCTCTAATTTCAGTCCGTGACAAAATGTCACGACCTGGCTGTTTTCTTCTATAAGCCGCTGTTTTAGTTTCCGCCAGTATGCTCCGCTGTCTATGCTATCAGTAAGAGCGCCGCATACATCCACAACGGAAAACCACCACTCGCTGTTACAGAGTGTTTTTCTGATCTTCTTTCGCTTGAACAAGGAGATTTTGGTTGTTTCCATGCTTTCAAGTATAACACAAAACGCAAAAACCGGCTAAAAAACAGCACAATTTGTCTTTATCAAAAAATGTGCTACAATGCTAATAATGATTCTCAAAGCGTATATGACCAAAACTATTGAAAAAATTAAAGAAAAAGCAATTCCTATTCTCAAAAAAGAAGGCATAATCCGGTCCTCTGTTTTTGGCAGTGTGGTTCGCGGGGAAGATCGCCAAAATAGCGACATTGACATGTTGGTGGAAGTTCCGGATGGTTTTTCCCTTTTTGATCTTGTTGGTTTGCAATATAAATTGGAGGATACGCTTGGGAAAAAAGTTGATCTGCATACATATCGGGCGCTTCATCCGCGGTTAAAAGATAAAATTTTGCGCGAACATATTCAAATATATGGATTTTAAAGAGATAAACAATAAAATTACTCCCATTTTAAAAACACGCGGCGCGGAATATGCTGCTATTTTTGGCAGTACGGCGCGAGGAAATACAAATCCAGACAGCGATGTGGATATTTTGGTGCGTTTTCGCGATGATATTTCTTTGTTAGATCACATTGGCATTGCCTATGAACTGGAAGATGCTGTTGGTCACAAAGTGGATCTGATTACGGAACAGAGCTTGAACAGCTATGTGGCGCCAAATGTGAAAAAAGATTTAAGAGTTTTATATGGAGAAGGAAAACGATCAGATTTATTGTAGCCACATTTTGCAGGCTATAAAAGAAATAGAGTCATTTGTGCTTGGCTTGTCTTTTGAGAATTTTAAAAAAGACGCCAAGACGCAACGAGCCGTAACCCGGAATTTAGAAATCATTGGCGAGGCCGCAAAGCGGCTGTCCCAACAGAGTACAAGCAAGCATCCGAACATTCCTTGGCGCAATGTCGCCGGAATGCGCGATTTTTTGATTCATGATTATATGGATGTGGATGCAAAAGAAATATGGAAAGCTGCCATAGACGATATTCCTGAACTGAAAAAAGTTATCTCTGAAATATCCAAAAACGAGAACTAAATTATTCCCCAATAACCTTGCCGACAATATTCTCCCTCTCAACCAGTCCGAATTGGGTTGAATCCTGGGTGCCGCTGGTTTGGTTGCCAAGGACCAGATACAAGTTATCTGGAATTTTTGAATTGTATTTTTCTTTATACTCCTGGGCGTACAAATTGATCATGCGGGATTTGGCAAAGGTGAGTGAGTATGGCTCTTCTTCGGAATTTAAGATGCTCTTGCCATTGATGATGATATAAAAATTCCCATCTTCTTGCTCTTCAAGGATGATTGTGTCCCCGGGCACGGCCCGGATGAATTTAACAATCGGCTCCTCTCTCCAAGAAAACACGACTGTGACGATGTCATTGCGCTTGATTTCATGCGTCTGATAATACTTGTTATCTATGCTGATTGTTTGCCGGTCTTTCAGAACCGGCTCCATTGATTCTCCGCGCACGGTTTGCTGCTCTATGCCATATCTAATTTGAAGCGGCAGATAATCTTGGCCAAACACATAAATCAAGATAAAGACAACGGCAAAAAATAAAATTACATATAATATCTTCTGCATAGTTTACATCATTTTAAAATCCTAGTACCTGCACATATACTTTTGTTGGTTAGTACATAAGTTGTCATTCCATCTTCCTTCATATCCAGGCCACAGATTTGTTAAACCAACGCAATCCTCGTTGCCCGCATAATTATCTGGCTGGCCAGGCGCCCAAAGAAAGTAGGAAGGAGGGCTGTTATCGTGCTCCCATCTAAATGTTCCTTCTGATCCTAAATCGTTTAATCCAATCCACGCCTCATTGCCTCCGGAAAGCGACTTAAAATATTCCTGTTCAGCTGAATCCGAAATATATGCCAGATGCGCTCCTTGGCTTATGCAATAACTGCGAGCGTCAGACCAAGAAGCAGGTGTCTCAACCAAAAAAGGCATCTGCGGATCAGATATTGCGACTGTATCTTCTATGCACAAAATTTTTAATGCTGATGCGCACTGGACAATATCGTCAGTATTAAAACCTGGAATATCATATCCAACAGAGAGAATCTCGCCTGGCGCGTTGCCAGTTCCTGATGTGCTTTGCCAGCCGGAGCAGTACAAAGGACTGCCCGTATCCCATGTATATCCAGATACGGTGGCTTTCCATGATGTATCACAATTACCTGCTAAATCAATCCGGCACAAATCAGGATCCTGAGTGCCTGCTAAAGCGAAAGTACCGTACGCTTTATTAGAATACACATATCCATTCATAAATCCGCGGCCATTTTCCTTTGGTCCGTACACATGGTATGTGCGGCCTGCTAGGGTGTTCGCGTCGCTATTGCACAATGCATCAAATCCAGTATATCCGCCAACATTAGCATTAGTGGTTGCTGAAGAAATAAAATAATGCTTTTCAGAA
>PCVT01000087.1 GCA_002787075.1 Parcubacteria group bacterium CG11_big_fil_rev_8_21_14_0_20_41_14 | reverse complement strand
TTTTATTATACCATTTTTTGAATAAATAATAAAAACTGCGCGTCATAATTTCACCTCAATGGCCCAGCCCGCGCCTTGGTTGATTTTCTGCAATAATCTTAATGCGCGAGACAGCGCCCTTTCTTACGCGATCCGAATAATAGTATATTCCTTTTCTGCGGTTCGGGTTTTGATTTTTACGCTCTCTCCCACGCGCTTGCCTATGAGTTGCGCGCCAATTGGCGAATTCTGAGATATGATTCCTTGCTCTGGACACGCTTGCTGGGATCCTAAAATCTGGTATGTCTTTTGCGTACTATCTGATTTGATAGTGACAGTACTGCCTAGGCCCGCTATATCAGAATCGGTTTTGGGCTTGATGATAATGGCGCTGTGTATTTTATCTTTTGTTTCGTCTATTCTGCGATTTAATCCGCGCAATTTTCCTTTGGCAATCTGATATTCCGCGTTTTCGGAAAAGTCGCCATTAGCCGCGTAAGTTTGCACATCTTTTGCCAATCTGGGTCGCGATGCCATCATGCGCCCTAAACTTGCTTTGAGCTCGTCAAACTTTTCCTGCGTAATATGCGGATCAACTTCCCTTTGCGTGCCTTGTTCTGATTTTCTTTTTGGGACTTGCATGATATTTCTAGTATAGCATAAAAATTTTGTATTTTGTATTTTTTTTATACCCTGCCACAGGTTCGCGGACTTGTCGCTATCTTGCTTGCCTAAACACCCAAAAAAGCAGTATAATACTGCTAACTATGCCAGAGCATGCCACTACCAATCAAAACACTGCCTCAATCTCCATCGCAAGCGCGTTGTTATCTTTATTTTGGGTGGTATTTTTATGGAACTTTTTTGATAATGGCCCATTTGCCTTGGGTATTAACACGAGCGTATTTTTGCTCGGGCTTTTGTGGATAAGTGTTCTCTTGGGTTTGCAAAAGCGCTCGTTTTTCAGCGCGAAAAATTGGGCATGGATTACCCCGCTCGTTCTTATCAGCTTAAGCTTTGCTTTGTATGATAATCCGTTTATCAAAATAACAAGCATTCTGGCTTTGCCGATTTTCAGCATTGTGTTTTTCGCGTACGCACTGCTCCGGAATCGCTCCGCAGCGCATTGGTCAACCAAATTCACGCAATACGCGCTTGAGCGCGGCGCATCTATTCTGGGCATGATTCCAAAAACCGTGCAATCCTTAATCCGAGGATTAACCCCAAAAGAAAACACAAAATGGCATAAAGCTAAGCGCGCTGGAATCGGGGTTGTTCTGCTTGTTATCATCAGCGCCACGATTGTGGCTCCTTTGCTTGGCTCTGCTGACCCGGCGTTTAGCTCTGTGGTTAGTGCGTTTTATGCTTGGCTTGGTACGTTCATAAGCGCTGAATTAGTGGGTAGAATAATCGTGTTTTTGATTCTGCTTATTGGGCTCATGTCCTGGCTCTTTTCTCTGCGTCAAAGCGTGAGAGAAATTGAGCATGAAGAAGAGCGCGAAACTGATTCGCTTATCGCGGGCATTGTTTTGGCTGGAATTTTAATTTTGTATTTGGTATTTTTATATCTGCAAATCAGCCGTCTCTGGGTGAATAATCTGCCCATTGATTTTAAAGAAACCGAAGGATTGGTAAAATCCGGGTTCTGGCAATTGTTTGCTTTAACCATTCTGAATATCGCCTTCTTTTTCAGCTGTTACCGCAAAACAAATAAAACGGTTCAGCGCGTTCTGCTCGGGTTTGGCCTTGCCTCTTTGCTCCTGCTCGCAAGCGCGGCCTGGCGCATGGGCTTGTATGTGGTATTTTATGGGTTTAGTTATGAAAAGTTTTATGCCTCTTATACAGTTATCTTTTGCGCGATTCTGTTGCTCTGGCTTATCTGGCGTATGTTTCGCTCCTCGCGCGCTGATTTGTTAAAAACAGCAGTGTTCTTACTGCTGTGGATGTACGCGATAATTGCAATTACCCCGGTTGAGCAGTTCATTGTGCACGCGAATATACGTTTGAGTCATGGCTCGGATTCGCGCATTGATTTGTATGAAATGACCATGCTCTCGGGCGATGTGCTGGGTTTGATTGAACGCGAGAAAACCGCTAATCCTGAAAAGTTTGATGGCTGGCAATGGTGGATTGATGATGCGAAAAAACTGATTAATGAAAAAGCCTGGTATGAAATGAATGTGATGAATGTTGGATATCTGCTGTGGCATAAATGATGAAATGATTTTACATACGCAAACAAAACAGCCCAGATGATGCAGGCTGTTTTTTTTGGTTCTATCCTTGCCACGCAGGTAGAACGCGCAGATCTTCTTCATCCGCGAGCCGGACAATGCGCCTGCGCGAGCCAGCTATGCACACGCAATAGGCCGCCTGCATAGCGCGCGCCATATCCATCAACTCCGAACACTCTACAACAAAAACTTCATCCCGAATCCAATCCTCCCTGCACTGTGCAACCAAGAACGGCTTAGTGTGGGCCGAATCTGAGTACACCACAATATCCGCGATTTTGCGGCCTGGGGCAATCACGTCAAACTCAACGCGCGAAGGCGGGTAATCATAAATCTCAAGCAATTCAAAATAAAATTTCGCGCGCGCGCGGGCTTGAGCGTCTTCCGAGTCATCGCGCTTGTCATTCAACACCCATGAAAAATCAAAAATCCCGAATCCAGTTAATTGAAACGTCTGTTGCAAATTATACATGATTCCTCCTTTCTATTTTTTACGCTTTTTAACACGATATTTAACCTCTGAATCTTCGCGCAGAACCATGGCGCCATATTTATTATTATTATTCAG
>PCVT01000168.1:9215-21520 GCA_002787075.1 Parcubacteria group bacterium CG11_big_fil_rev_8_21_14_0_20_41_14 | reverse complement strand
TTCACCAGCGCGTCCATAACTACGGCAGTTGATTTGACACAGGCGCAAACTATCGGCGATACAAGCGTCGCTATTGGTAAAGCAGTCAAACTTAAATCCGGATCAAGCGGGACCGCTATCAAAATTACGAATGCCGCCGTTTCTAGCGCGCAAGTGGAAATATCGGACAATACCACGGTCATGGCGCCAACCGGATGGGCCGGCACTATCCAGCCCCCAAAAACCGGCTCTTCAACTGGCACCGCGCCAAGCGGGTTTTCTGTCAGCAATACGGTTATTGATGTCGGCGACCCCGGCGTCACGCTCCTCTTTGACAAGCCCGTAAAAGTAACCCTTTCGGGCGTTACCGGCTCAGTGGCATACAAGCCATCCGGCTCAAGCGCTTGGCATACCATCACCACTACTTGCGATAGTGCAACGAATCCGAATAATATATCATTCCCGGGCGAGTGCGCAATTCAGAGCGGATCAGACACTATCATCTGGACCTATCACTTTACGAGTTTTGCCAGCATCACCGCGACCCCAGCCCCATCAAACGGGTCTTCAGGCAGTAGCTATTCCGGCACTCCGGTAATCACGTATGTGCCGATAAATCAAAGTATAACAATCAATCAAGGCACGAATCAAACATCATCAAGTACTGTTGTTCTTTCCCTTTCAGCAGACCGCATGATTGCGGAATACGCGCCACTTGAAATGCGCATTGGCAACGACAGCAGCTTGATTGGCTCCACTTGGATTACCTATAGCCCGAGCGTTTCCTGGACTCTTGCGTCCGGAACCGGTACGCGTACTGTGTATGTTCAATTCAGAAATAAAAACGGAATCAGCGTGGTAGCATCCGACAGCATTCAGGTTATTGCTTTCGGGGAATCTGCTCCGGAAACCCAAGAGCAAATCACTCCTGAATTAGCGCCAGAGCCCCAGGTGCTGGGCGCGCGCGTGTACGCGGACGGAACCCTTATACGTGGCACTGATAAAAAAATCTACGCAATCAAAAATCAGGCACTACACCATATCGCGTCTTTGGATGAACTGCGGCGCTCGTACGCGGGTATGCCTATAATTGATGTTTCTGATTCAGTAATTTCAGGATACGGCATAGTCGCGGGCGCGAAAATCTATGGCATTGGAGAATTGATCCGCGGCTCTGATAAAAAGATATACGCGATCACAAAAACCGGCAAGCATCATGTTCTGTCATTAGAAGAACTGGCCCGCGACTATTTTCAAAAGTTGATTCATAATGTGCCAGATAGCGTTATTGCGCAGTATTAAAGAAAAATATTTTATCATTAAAAAGGTGAGACCTTTTCAAAAGGTCTCACCTTTTTTTATTTTACGATTATTCTTCATCTTCTTCCTTTTTCTTCTTTCGCTTCGGCTTTTCATCTTCAGTAAACCCCTTAAAATGCTCAGCCAGTTCCTTAATGCCAGTTGCCGCGATTTTGAACACCGCGCTACCTACTTGCAATTTGTCGCGCAATAATTCTATCACTTCCCAGAACGCTTCAACACGTTCACGGATATCGCGCGTTATTTTTCGCGTGTCCCTTAAAGACATGCACAAATAATAAAGAGTCCAGGCCAGAAAAATGCCAACAACCAGAATTACGCCTGACGCAGTAACATAGAATACATCTTGAGTTGATTCAATTGAAATCATATATTTTTATTTTAGTGATGACTAAATATAGTATAGCATGTTTTTCGTTTTTTGTGAAAATGTGGTATAATAAAAAAAGAATGTCAAAGTTCAAATGCCAAATATCAAAAAGGAACGCGCGGTTTTGACATTTGACATTTGGTTTTTGTAATTTACTATAATATGGTCATACAACAATACCAAGATCCGCAAGTAGGCAAGTGGCTTAAACTCGGATATTGGTATGCAGAACACAAAACAATAATCATCAAAATAATAATTGGCCTATTAATCACGATAAATATCGGATTTTGGGGCAATACATTTTTTAATATCTATAAAATTACCCAATCAAACCAATATCAAGAACAAATGTTTTTAGATCTTGTTGAAAACCGAATTCCAGTAGAGCAATTGCATCAGGAAATAAAGCCAGAAGAAATAGAAATCAGCCAAATAACCATTGTCCCAAACGCGGCAGCAAAAACCTCAATCATAAAAAGCGCTGACATAGTTGACGCAATCGCGTACGCGGAAAATTTGAATGATGATTGGATCGCTGAAATTGAATATACTTTTTCAGCGAATAATTCTAAAACAATTTCAAGAACAGCGCAATTGCTTCCAAAAGAGCAAACAGCCCTGATTGGTCTTGGGCTTTCTGGCCCAATTATTCAAAGCCAAGCAGATATTGACTTTAAAGTTTCCTGGACAAGAGCAAAACAAAAAGACAAAAAGCTTATTGAAAGAGCGCAATATGCCAAATCATCTTTAAAAGCAACTGTCGCTAGCATTCAGCCCTTGAACGGATATACTGATGTGCGCGTTGCGATTGAAAACCAAGGCGCTTATGATTTAGCAAGCTCTGATGTAATAATCATTCTAAAACGAATGGATTCCGCGTACGCGGTTAGCATGTATCAAACAAGCGGAATTTCAGCGGAAAACGATCTTGAGATAAATATGCGCTATCATCATTCTCTTCCATCTGGAATGGAAGCGCAAGTTTTTCCTTTACTTGATTTTTTAGATGATTCAATTTATAGCGTGCCAAGCAAAGGATTAGATTTTAGATTATAATATGCGAGTGTCTTTTCAAGAAATCGCTCAAAGAGTTGACTGGTGGATGATAAGCTCAGTTTTATGCCTTTCAGGAGTTGGGCTTTTAGTAATCCGAAGCTTAACCTGGCCAGAAGATGACCGGTTTCTTAGGCAAGGATTGTTTTTGATAATAGGGCTTATAATTTTTATAGGAGTCCAATTTTTAGATATTAATTTTTGGCGCAACGCGTCATTAATAATATATTTGTCAATTATTGTCCTACTCATAGGCCTTATTCTGTTCGGGGATGCGACGCGCGGCACCAGAGGATGGATTATGATAGGCAGTTTCGGCATACAGCCAGCTGAATTCGCTAAAATCGCGACTGTATTGTTTTTAGCAACAACTTTAGAGCGCTTGCGATTTGATCTGGCAAAAATCAATCATGTAATTCTCGCGCTCGCAATCATTGGCGTGCCATTCATATTAACCGTGATACAGCCAGACCTTGGTTCAGCGTTCATAATTTTGCTATCAGGCCTTATAATGGTTCTATATACTGGGCTTGATAAGAAAAAGCTTTTAGCTTTGCTTATTGTCGCCATAATCGCTGTTTTAAGCGCTTGGTTTATTTTTTTGCAGGATTATCAAAGAACAAGAATTTTAACATTTTTAAATCCGCAGTCAGATCCGCTTGGGTCTGGATATAATGTAACACAATCAATTGTGGCTATTGGTTCTGGCGGAGTGTTTGGTCGGGGATTAGGCCTTGGCCCGCAAAGCCAGCTTAATTTTTTGCCAGAACAGGAAACTGATTTTATTTTTGCTTCTTTGGCGGAAGAAACCGGATTTTTAGGGTCAATTCTTGTTTTGATTGTGTTTGCGTTTTTCTTTTTTCGGCTTGAACGCGTTCTTTCAAGTGGAACGCACGCGTTTCAAAATTTTTTAGTGCTAGGAATCTTATCCATGTTCTTAGTTCAGACAGTAGTTAATATTGCCATGAATATGGGCATGTTTCCTGTAACTGGGGTTACTTTGCCTTTTATCAGTTATGGCGGAAGCTCTTTAGTTTCCTCTTTTTGGGGATTGGGAATTGTTATGACTTCTAGATCTTGACCAAGATAAGGTTTTAGGATATACTGGTTTTATTCAAATACAGACAAAAATATGCAAAATCGAGGCAAATATCACAATTCGCAATCATCTTTGGAAAATCTGCATTTAATATCATATTGCCCTTTGTGCAATACGCATTATAATCCTTCTGAAGCAGACATTTTAGAGCAGGAAGATGGAGCTCATTTGATCCATGTTTCATGCTCAAAATGCTCAAGCTCAATAGTAGCGGTTATAATAAGCAGTGGAATCGGCATTAGCTCTGTTGGGTTGATAACAGATCTAAGCGCTGATGATGTTTTATATTTTAAATCAGGTTCCAGAGTAAATGAAGATGATGTTATTGACGCTGTTAAAAGCGTGTCTAAAGGAGAATTAATTAAATTATTGAATGAATAATTATGGCAAATATTTTTGAACTGAAATTAAGGGAGGATTTTGGAAAAGTCGCGGCAAAAAGATCTAGATCTAATGGCTTGATTCCAGGGGTTGTTTATGGTGACCAGATAAAAAGCAGGCATTTTGCTTTAGATCCAAGAGATATTGATAAAATGAAAAAAGCGTCGCAAAAAGGAACTGGCTTGCTTGATGTTCTATTCGCAGGAGAAAAAGATCCAGTTAAAGTTGTTATCCAAAACATAGAAACTCATTCAGTTAAAGGCGTTTATGAACATATTGATTTGTATCAAGTGCGCATGGACAGAGAATTGAACACTGAAGCAGCGCTTGAATTCTCTGGAAGCTCAAAAGCTGTGCGCGACTTAGGCGGTATTCTAGTTAAACAGCATGATAAATTGCCGATTTCTTGCTTGCCTTCGGCTCTTATAAGCCATGTTGAAGTAAATATTGATTCATTAAACACTTTTGAAGATGTTATTCGCGTGAAAGATCTTAAATTGCCTGAAGGAGTTGTTACTTCTTTGAGCGCGGATGAAATCGTGGCAGCTGTTACTGAGCCAAGAAGCGAAGCAGAGCTTGAAGAATTAAACAAGGAAGTTGAAGTAGATGTTGATAAAATTGAAGTAACTGGAGAAAAGAAGGAAGAGCCAGAAGAGGGCTCTGAAGCTGCTGAAGAAAAGCCAGAAAAGAAAAAGGAATAAGCATAATTAAAGGTAAGATCTTTTCAAAAGGTCTTACCTTTATTGGGAATCGTAATAAAATATATGCAAAACAAAAACACCAACACTTCTAAAAAGAAGAGCTCTAAATACAGTGTTGGTGTTTTTATATTAGTGATTATTTTGTTTTGGTTCGCAAGTTTTAAGCTGTTTGGCAGCGGACCAGGAGGAGCGCCTTTGTTTGGTAATGATGATAATGATTCTGAAAAACCAGTGTTTACTGAATTATTCGCTAGTGATGTAGATTATCCTGTTATGGTTGTTTTTGACAATCACCCAGATTCTCGGGCCTATTTATCAGGCATTTCCAGCGCTGATGTTGTTTATGAATATCTAGCTGAAGGAGGAGCAACCAGGTTTGCTGGATTATATTCTGGCGCGCCTGATTCAATAGAAAAAATCGGGCCAGTGCGATCTGCTCGGCCTTATGTGGTGGAAACAGCCAGTGGCTGGAGCGCGTTTTTTATGCACGCGGGCGGATCTCCTGAGGCATTGAATTTGATAAAGTCAGGCAGAACTGATGTAACAGATCTTAATGAAATATCAGGGCTTGGAGAAATTTATTTTTGGAGGGATAATAATATTGCGCGGCCTCATAATTTATTTACTTCAGCAGACAGGATTGACAAAGCGCGGCAATATTTTGAATTAAATGAATTGCCATATGAAAAATTAATTTGGCAATGGGAGGATGATGATCATTCTGTTCGTGTAAGCCAGAATGCTAGGGTCGCGAACAGCGTTTATGTTGATTTTTCAGAAGGGCTTTTGTTTGACGCGCAGTATGAATATGATTCTGAAACAGGAAAATATATGCGATCCATGTCAGGGCTTGTTCATGAGGATGTTTTGTCTGGCCAATTGTCCGCGACTAATATTATAATACAAAAAGTTCCTGAAGAAGGGTATTATCCTAGCGGAGAAGGGCGCATTTCGCTTGATATGATCGGGCAAGGGGACATTATGTTATTTCAGAATGGCAAGATGACTCAAGGCACTTGGAAAAAAGAGTCGCGCGACAGCCAAACCCAATGGTTTGATTTAGATGGTGAACCAATTGTGTTGGCACATGGACAGACCTGGGTTGAAATTGTGCCTGGAAGTAGGGTAGTGAGTTTTGAGTAATAAAAACGGTAAAAACGGTGTTCCGCCTTTGCCCTGAGTACAGGACTTCAGCTGTCAGGCAGGAGTCGTTTTTATTGCAATATCGCGATGCGGTCAAAGCTGGCAAAGTCTTTTTTTATAGTGATGTTGTAGTTATTGTCTTTGGCGATTTGTTTAATGCTTTCAGTTTGTCTGGGGTCAAATTCCAAAAAGCATTTGCCGTTTTTTTTGAGATGATTTGGTAGATCTTTTATAAGTTTTTTAATATGTGTTAGCCCATCTTGTCCGCTTTCATATGATTCTTTTGGCTGAAAAAATACTTCTTTGTCATTGGTCCAAATTTTCACGGAAGAACCCCCTCTTAATCTCCCTCCCTCGGAATACTCGGGACAGGCTCTGAATACAGGGGGAGAAATAATCCAGCCATAAGGAGGATTGGAAACTATAATGTCTACTGGTTTTGCGAGAACAGAGAGAAGATCGCCTTTGAGAAAAGTGATTTTGTCAGATGAACCTAATTTGTCTGCATTGCGTTTTGCAACTTCAAGAGCATCATCAGAAATATCTGTGGCTATAATTTTGGCGTTTGGAAATTCCAAAGCCAAAGTGATTGCAATGCATCCTGATCCAGTTCCAATGTCCGCGATTTGAAGCGGTCCGAGACCACTATTAAGGGTCGCCGACCGTTTCAAAATTGACTGTTTCACGCAATCAATCAGATCTTCAGTCGCGGGCCGAGGAATGTGCACGCGATTATCAACATAAAAATTCCTTTCATAAAATTCTTTGTTATGTATCAAATACGCGACTGGCTCATGCTTTGCGCGGCGCGCGATAAGGCCTTCAAATTTCGCGGTTTTATCTGCAGTAATGTCTTTGTCCATATTAGCGAGAATATATTCCCGCGGCTTATCAATCACAAAAGACAAAATTACCTCGCTGTCCAAACTAGAGGACAAGAGGTGATTGAGCGCGTGTTCTGAATTGTGCAATAAATCTTGTATTACCATAATCCACAGAGATCCTTCGGCTCCGCGAGTACGCTTCGCTCAGAGCCTGCCCCGAGTATTTCGAGGGGATGACGATAAAATTTATGCTTGTTTTTCCAATTTTTTCTTAATATCTTCCTCTTGAAGGGCATTAATAATTTCATCAATTTCGCCATACATAATTCGGTCAATCATGCCGAAATTCTGCTTTATCCTGTGGTCAGTCACCCTATCTTGCGGAAAATTGTATGTGCGGATTTTTTCGCTCCTATCTCCTGTGCCAACTTGTCCTAATCGAGCGTCTGCGCGCTCTTTTGCTGCTTTTTCCTGCTCCATTTGCAAAAGTCGAGACCGCATAATAGTCATTGCCTTTTCTCGGTTTTGCTGTTGGCTTCTTTCATCTTGGCATGAAACCACAAGTCCAGTAGGCAAGTGAGTCATGCGAATCGCGCTGTATGTTGTATTCACGCTCTGGCCTCCATGTCCTTGCGCTGTTGATGTCTCAATCTTCAAGTCCTTTGGATCAATATTTAAATCAATTTCCTCGGCCTCTGGCAGAACCGCGACTGTCACGGTTGATGTGTGCACTCGGCCTGATTTTTCCGTTTCAGGCACTCTTTGCACTCTATGCACTCCTGATTCATATTTTAAGCGCGAGTAAGCTCCTTTGCCTTCAATTTCAAAAATTATTTCTTTGAATCCGCCAATGCCGATTCTATTTGAAGAAAGCACATTCACTTTCCATCTTTGATGTTCAGCATAGTGGCTATAGAGCCGATATAGTTCAGCGCTAAAAAGCGCGCTTTCGTCTCCTCCTGCAGCGGCGCGGATTTCCATGATAATATTTTTTTTGTCGTTCTTGTCCTGTGGCAAAAGCGCCATAGTTAATTCCTGTTCAAGCGTTTTCTTTTTCTGGTTTAAATCCGAGATTTCTTCTTCAGCCAATGCAATCATTTCCGCGTCTTTTGATTCTTTTTTGGTTTGTTCCGCTCCTTCAAGCGCTGTGCATGTTTTTTCATATTTCGCTCCTAATTCAACTTTGTCTTTTATGTCAGAATATTCTTGGGATAATGCTTGTAATTTTTTTGGATCAGAAGCAACTTCAGGGCTTTGAAGTTCTTTTTCCAATTCTTTTAAACGCGAGGTTAATTTTTTTATTTGTGTGAGCATATTTTTTTAACAAAAAACCGCCATAGTAAAGTTAGGCGGTTTTAATTTGGATTAGTTATTTTTTTGGCAAGTCCTTTTTGATGGTTTCAAGTTTTTCTTTATTGCTTAGCGGCTCTGGCGCGTTTTTCTTAGTTGTTGATTTCGCAGCTTTGGTCGCGCGGGTCTTTTCTTTGGCTTCTTTGGTCTTTTTCTGCATTGCCTTGAACCGGTCAACTCTTCCTGCTGTGTCAATCAAATTCTGTTTTCCTGTGTAAAATGGATGGCATTCTGCGCAAATTTCAGTTCGGATTTCCTGCATTGTTGAGCCAGTATTAAAAGTATTGCCACATGCGCATGTGACTTTCGTGTCTTTGTAATAGGTTGGATGTGTGTCTTTTTTCATATTAAGAAATTTATATCCGTCATCCTGAATTTATTTCAGGATCTGTTGACTAAAATAGTGTACTATATTTGATAAAAAAATGCAAGGCCACGCTTTTTGGATAAAAAAATACCCGCATTTCACAATTTTGCGTGAAATGCGGGTATTTGAAAGAACGGTTCAGCTCAAGCTCTCTTTCTTGAACTGGTTATTTTGAAAGGTTCCAAGAGTCCAGCGGCAAGAATGTGTCACCGCGAGGATCGGCTGGCACTAGAAGGCCGTCGGTCCAGTCATACGGCCAGCCGGTGCCGCTTGGGTTGCCAGGCACTCTGCTATCGTGCAGTCCTGTATCTGCCGAGTAATCGCTCCAAATGAAATTGGAGTTTGCGTCCGGCCTAACCGTGACCACGCCTACTGGATGGGTCTGGAGCTGTCCGGTCCACGGAAGCTCCTGGTCGTTATCTCCGAGCAGAGTCACGGAGATGTTATCCGTGTCCGTGGATGCGCCCTGATGAGCGTTCATTACATCTGCTCTGAGCTCGTAAATATTTATTGAGCCATCAGGGATGATTTCCTCTCCGGCCATGTCCTGCTGTGACCGGTCCCCAAACACGAGAACCGCGTTTATGGCCGCGGAAATGTGGCTGCCATATTGGCTCACCTTGAGGGTGGCATTTCCACCCTGGCTCAAGATGTGCTCTGGCCCAATTCCGAGCCCATCATAGATTGTATACTCGGATTGGCTTAATGGCGCTCCGTTGCGAAAGAGCTTGAAATTATTTATCTCAAGCTCTGTACTTGTAGTGTAGTCAGTCCACGCGACCGAGAAGGTCCACTTCTTCTGCCTGGTCTGATTTTCCACAGAAGTGATTCTGAACTTAGCAAGCGTGTGCGTTCCGGACGAACTCAATGTAGTCGTCGGAAGCGCCATACGCTCCACTAGCGGAACAGATTTACGGACCGTGAACGGATTTCCACGGATTTCACGCTCCGGACCAGACAAATCTCTTGACGATCCAGCGCCGTGCGCAGTGATGGCAGGTGTCCCGTCCATGAGCGGATCAGGGCTCATAAACATCTGATACACGCACCCGGATGAAATTGTCGGCCAATTACTGATTGTTGCCGTGACAGTCAGGATGCGCTCTTCTCCTTTAGGGATGCGATACGAATTCGCAGTCCCGAAATTGAAGTCAATATAGCCGTTCATCGGCGCATCCCTGTATATCATAGAATATGACGCAAGCGTAGGGCCGATCTGCTCGCGTCCGTTCAACAGTTTGAAGTTTTTGAGCGCAGAGAACTGGCTTCCGTTGAAATTCATGGCGCCCCATTCTTCTGTCTTTAGCGATATGCTGACAATAAGGCGCGCGATATCCATGTCCTCATTCTCAGCTGTCAGCCTGAAGCGGAACAGTTCCACATCTTCTGTTCCAGCAACCGCGATTGTGGGCCATGCCTGGTAAGACGAAGGCGGCGCTTCTATAATGAGTTCTCCTTTCTGCGCGATATACACGCGCTGCATAACATAGTACGTGCCATCAGAATCGCTGGTGTTGGATCCGGTCTGCACGCCAGTTGCCGACACCTCGGATACGAATATTACGCCATGTTCATTGCTATTGAAGACAGATATGGCATCTTTGCTGGCAGAATTAAGTATGTCAGCGTAGATATTGATTACCATACTAGCACCAACTGGCAGATCAATCGCTGGAGACGGCGTAAAACGATACACCGTATCATCAGCATCTACCAAACTGCTGATGGTTCTGCCGATTAACACCTCGGAATAATAATTGCCGTTCGTGTCCGCGGGTCCGCCGGCTTCCAGTCGCAGATTCTGGAACACATCTGCCAGCGTGATTCCGCCATCATTCCACAGATTATTCTTTAGGGTAATCTGGTGGATTTTAGAACCTTCGCCAGATCCTCCTGTGATAATGAACGAGCCGATAAGCACATTCATTTCACCAATTACCCCGCTCGGTCGCGACGCGCTGGCATCCGCAACTGCCATATTTTTCGTGGTTATAACAGTGCCAGTTCGCGCGGTTAAGGTGTTACCCATAATCGCGCTTGTGGAAATAGCCATCCCTGACTGCAAGCCACGCGCGTTAGCTGAGCTAGCAAATAGCGCAACACCGAACGTATCGCCATCAGTTAAATCCGTACCACTGTTGTTTTTTACATCTGCACGGATTTCGATGGTTCTGATTTTATCCTCCTTAATAACCAGATTGGTTTTGAGGTTGAACGCATATGACCCATTTCGAATCAGATCAACAGTACTGCCGATCTGAGATCCATCCACATAAACTCTGCCATTATTCAATCCAATGCTTGTGGCTCCAACATTGAGCGAGTTGATCATGATATCCTCGCCAATAGCATAAGCATTGAATTTGGCAACAACCACATTGGTTGCGCCAGAAGCAATATTTCCAGTAGGAGAATCGCTTGCTAGCGAAAGTTCAATTTCGCCCACAAAGATTCCTTGCCCAGGAATTTCGCTTTCAGGCGTGCCTTCAATCACCGTGCTCGTGGATGATGAATTAGATTCAATTACTGTCCAATTATCATTCTGGTTCGGCGTGGTGAATACTTCATATGTCCGGTCGAAAACCAAGATATGGTTCATTTCCTGGACCATGAAGTGGAAAGTTCCGGTCGCGTCTTGGGCAATATCAAACACCATGTCCAGATTATGGGTCTGGCCTTGTGGCACAAGATGCGGATTGTTGGCGAGATCAAATACGATTTCGTCATTATCCGTCATTTCAGCTCTGGTAATGATTTCATCCAGATACATGAGCCGGAAATTGCCAATGTCCGACTGAGTCGCGGTTCCGGTGTTCGTAATCTTCAGGAACCGTAGTTCCATGTCCTGATCGCTTGCCACTAAACTGAACCGCCACCCATAATAGTAGCGATATCCGCTTGGCACGGTTGTGTTGCCAGTAGGCGACACATTTGCGAAGGAGATATACCCCAGGTCGCTGACCGAAGTTACAGACGCAGTACTTCCTTTGAGAGGGAAGCTGGCCTCTGCTTTGATTGCTCCGGCGTCAATATCTTCCGATGTTTCAATATCAAACCTGATGGTTTGACCTGGAACAGCAGTACCAGAGATGTCCGCACGCAGTAGCACATTCACGGTTGCGCCGGTCGGAATAATAAATAGTCCGTCCGGATTCCGGAATTCCACGTACCGTCCATCGGAAGCGGTGTATTGGGCAATTTCATTGTCTCCAATATCACCACTTTCATACAGATATAGATTGGCCGCAGTGCCGTCGTGCGAGATTCCTGACCGATTGAATCGCAGGCCATAGATGGTCGTGCGATTTTTGGCTGTGAATGAGAGCTCCATCATAGGTACCAACGCTTGCGCGTGATTGTTTTCTACACTATAAGAAGCATCAACCACCACGCTCATTGGCGCTTGATTGACTACTCTCACGCTCAACTCTGCGTTGCTATTCTCCCGGTACTTCACTTCCACATCAACCTCCGTGCCTCCACGGCGCGGGGTGATGATGATCCTTTCCACATCTTTCAATTTTTCATCCAGATCATCTTCATTGCCCAAAATTCTGGACAATGACAATTGGGAACACCCAGCCAGAAAAATGCACACAGCTACTAGCGAAAAAACACGAAACAAGTTTTTCATCACTATCCTCCTTTAAGGATTAGAGAATGAAAAGTGTAAATAGGGAAGTACTCAAGAAATAAGGTAAATTCCTCCTTTTTT
>PCVT01000168.1:295-9155 GCA_002787075.1 Parcubacteria group bacterium CG11_big_fil_rev_8_21_14_0_20_41_14 | reverse complement strand
TTGTTTAAGCAGAAATGCTACCATAAAATAATACTTCTGTCAAATTTATAAACATTGACAAAAATAATAAAAAGTGCTAAGGTTTTATGTTCTTTGAAAATCAACTTGTTTTTCCCTTACTTTTTCCAAAATAGCCAAGGAAGCGCTATTTTGCCTGTTTTTCTAGTGTTTTTTCATTTCTCTGCTGTTTTTTCACTCTTAAAACTCCCAGGAGGAGTTGTCATGAATACGCTGAAATTGGTGTTCACCTTATTGGTGGTTCTCGTGGGATTTGGTGTCGCGTCCGCGACATCAGTCACCATAGAGAACAACCGCAACTTTTCATCTGATCCTGCTCATCCGGGTGAGAAGACGGTGGTCATCAGAGAATATCTGGTTGTCGGAGAGGACGGGTTTTCGCCCATCGACGAGATCGTCATCACTGGCGGTATCGGAATTCCGGATGAGGGTGTGGGCCTTTCGTACGCGTACGAGAATCCATTCGTGGATATCGTACGCATTGGGCAGGAGAACTGCTCGTCTATCGATTTTCAGAATTTTGGAAATGAATACGATGAGCCCACTTTTTTTCATTTCAACCCTGAGTGTGGCGTTGACGAGAATCAAATAGTCACCGTGCGTCTGTATGCTGATGTGCGCAAAGACGTGACATCTGAGGTGAGACACACCATCAACAGCGACCCCAAGGGCGTGATTTCTTCCATCACCTTACTGTATCAAGGCGAGGTGGTCCGCGCTCTGTATGGTGGCAGCCAGCCAGTTTCCATCGTGCAGGTAGAAAATCCGCCGATCTCTATTGGGATGGGGCTGTACCTTTCCCCGAATTCGATTCCTTATAGCGATGTGGCGCGGGATGTGCGGTTCGATTTGAATCTGCTGGAAACTAGCGCACTGGGCGCCATCATCGCGGTTGCGGTTGAGTTAGAAGGCGACGGTGTGTCTGATCCGCTCACTATGGCCGCGGATTTCGTGCATGAGCCGCCTTCTGGGATGATTTCCGAAACCAGATTAGTCGAGGACACCGTATTTATTATCTTGACCGTCGGACCAGAGCCAGTTAGCAATCTTGGAAATTTGGTTATCAATGCCGTTCCTGCGTGGGTCCGCGCTGTCCATGTTGAATTCGAGACGCGCTTGACCTTGTGGAATGGCTATGAAACTGAGGAGCTAGACGGCGAGACAACTATCGTTGTGGATCCGCCGACGCCGCCTATCGTGGTTCATAAAGATCGCGAGGCGGTCGTGATCGGAGATACGCTCAAAATCACGATTGAAGGTGGCCAGCCACCATTTGAGGTACTGGTTTCGGATGATCCGAATCTCTATACTGTGGTCGCTGGATCATCGGAACGGGAGTTTCTACTGGTTCCGGTTCCGGATTGGATGCAGAATTGGCCGGATGATGACGAGACAGGAGGGCCCATATACTATCAGGTTTCGGATAAGTATTATGCCGAGACCTCAACAGTGATGGTAAAGGCGCGCTTCGGCGATATTTCAGGAAATGGGGAGATCACGCCGTATGACGCATCTTTGCTGTTGCGGGGGATGCTTGAACTGGTTAAGTTCGTCAACTACCAGATCCTGGTGGCGGACTTTGATCGGGATGGCGATGTCCGTCTCCTAGATGTGGCCAATATATTGCGCTATACAGTGGGATTGCCGCTTATAGCGCATGCTACGACTGGGGGTGGTGGCGCGGCTGGCAAGATTTCGGTCGACATCCTTGACGAAACTCTTGCCATTCTGGATCATCCAAAACTGGATGAGTTGTCTGAGGAGGATAAAGCGTTGATCCGGGATGTACTGGTCAATGCCCGCGGCGAAATCGCGCCGATTCTGCCGAACCAGTTCGCCTTAGCACCGAACTTCCCCAACCCGTTCAACGCGTCCACGACTATCCAGTATGATGTGCCAACTGATGGTCATGTCACATTGGAGATCTACGACGCGTTGGGCCAGCATGTCGCGACCCTGGCGGACGAGAATCATCTCGCCGGCCAGTACCAAGTCGTCTGGCCTGCGGATGGTGCGGCCAGCGGGCTGTACTTTGTCCGAATGCGGGCCGCAAACTTCAGCCAGGTGCGACGCATGACCTTGTTGAAGTAAGATCTTTTTAAATGGCATGCAAGGAGCATGCTATATACAGGGCGGATTCATTAGATAATGAATCCGCCCTTTTCTTTTTGCAAAAAATAAATCAGCATCCGCGAATTTGACATCATTTTTATTAAGTATATAATATAATCAATTATGGCATCCATTCAAATCACAAGCATTATCAGCATTATTATTACACCCCTAAAGAGTGGAAGCTTTTGATTTATTCTAAAATAATTCGCAAAAGGCCTTCCACTCGGAAGGTCTTTTTTGTTTGGTTCTTTCAAAAAAAGGAGAAAAATCATGGATAATTTACATGCGCTCATTGATGATGGAGAAGCCAGTGTTGCATTATTTTGGCGTACGGTCGGCAAAAGCGGAGACAGCATTAAAGAATGGAGGGAATATGTCCGGTCTAAAGTATTCCAATTGCCTCTTGTATTCCTGAATTGCATAATGTATCAGGCAGGACCGTCTGTTAAAACGTCAACCAACCTTAGAGTTCAGTTCGGCTTGAGAGTGTTTGGGCAAACAGATATTCTGAGTTTGAGCCCTAATGATGTGGAATGGATTTTTTCAAAATACGGATTTCCGGAATGCCGGAAGAAAGCAACTAAGAAGCCATACAATCCCGTATCAGTGCTTGAGCTTATGTAGGATTGAAGAATGATTTTTTCTCTTTGCCAAAAACAGTGTCTCTGCAGGGTAGACACTGTTTTTTCTTGCATATTTCAGAAAATATGCTATAGTATAGCTAATTATTAAACATGCTGAGTTTAGGGCAAAAATCCTCCCAAAAATGGGTATTTTGCCTGATTAAAGCCCAGCAGAAGTAAAAAGGATACAACATTATGCCACAAGTCACAATTCCTTCATTGGAACATCTTTTGGAAGCAGGAGTCCATTTCGGCCATACCACTACTCGTTGGCATCCGAAAATGGAGAAATTTTTATACGGAAAACGAGGCGGAATTCATTTGATTGACCTGCAAAAGACAGCTGAAAAGCTAAAAATCGCAGCCCAGTTCGCCGCAGAAATATCAGCATCCAAAAAGCAAGTTTTATTCGTAGGAGTAAAGCCAATCGCCAGAAAAATCGTAAAAGCAGAAGCAGAACGGTCAGAATCCCCACACATGGTAAACCGATGGATAGGAGGCACGCTCACAAACTGGCAAGCAATCTCCAGCATGCTCAAGCGCATGAAAAAGTACGAAGATGACAATCAATCCGGCCGATTAGCGAAATATACCAAAAAAGAACAACTGGAATTCACGCATGACTATGAAAAGCTGGAAAAAGAAATCGGCGGAATACGAATTATGCAAGGCAAACCAGGCGCGCTGTTCATTATTGACTGCAAATACGAAAAAACCGCATTAGCTGAAGCGCGCAAATTAAAAATTCCAGTTATCGCGCTAACAGACAGCAATGTTAATCCAACAAATATTGATTATCCAATTCCAGCTAACGATGACGCGTTAAAGTCCGTAAGCTTGATATCAAAAGTCATCGCAGACGCGGTGATAGCTGGAAAAGAAAATAATTAAAAAAATAAATATGAGCAACAAAGAAATAATCATAAAACTTCGCGAACAGACCGGCGCTGGAATAATGGACATTAAAGAGGCATTGGAACAGGCAGGCAATGATGAATCCAAAGCAGTGGAATTATTGCGCAAGCGAGGACAG
This sequence comes from Parcubacteria group bacterium CG11_big_fil_rev_8_21_14_0_20_41_14, assembly GCA_002787075.1. Classification (GTDB taxonomy): domain Bacteria; phylum Patescibacteriota; class Patescibacteriia; order UBA2169; family UBA2169; genus CG1-02-41-12. The sequence goes on along the minus strand of PCVT01000168.1, from coordinate 5,366 downwards.
AAAATGTCAGCCAAGCGCGCGGAGCGCGTGGCAGGCGAGGGCTTTATTGGCTCATATGTGCATTCAAACGGCAAAGTCGGAGCAATGGTAAAATTGCAGTGCGAGACAGATTTTGTAGGCCGCAATGAAGATTTCCGCGAACTAGCCAAAGATCTGGCAATGCACGTGACTGCCACGAATCCTACATATATCAAATCAGATGAAATTCCAGAAAACGTGATTGCCAAAGAAAAAGAAATATATTCTGAAGAAATAAAAAAGCAAGGCAAGCCAGAAGCAATGATGGAGAAAATCATTTCAGGCAAATTGGAAAAATTTTATGAAGAAGTGTGCCTTTTGAATCAGGCATTCATAAAAGATGATTCAAAAACGATTCAAGATCTTATCAACGAAGCAACCGCGAAAATCGGAGAAAAGATTGAGATTACTGAATTTATAAGATTTCAAATTTGACCCCCCGCTTAGTCTCCCCCTTAGAAAGGAGGATAAACAGAGGGGGTCTTCTGTTATTATAACATATGAAAAAACAATACAAACGAATTTTATTCAAACTTTCAGGGGAAGCGCTTTCTGGCAAAGGAAAATACGGCATTGATTTTAAAATAACGCGCTCTGTTGCCAAAGAGCTTGTTGACTTGCACAAAAGCGGGATAGAGCTCGCTATTGTGGTTGGCGGAGGAAACATTTTTAGGGGCCGAAATATTCCAAAGGATTCAATTGACCGCGCAACCGCGGATTATATGGGCATGGTAGGAACTGTGCTCAATGCTTTGGCTCTGCAGGCGGAAATTGAGAGGCAGGGAGCGCAGTGCCGGGTTTTGTCCGCATTGTCCATAAAAGAAGTTGCGGAAGATTATATCCGCAGACGCGCAACTAGTCATTTATCCAAAGGTAGAATTGTCCTGTTCGCGGCTGGAACTGGAAATCCGTTTTTCACGACTGACACAACTGCTGCTTTGCGCGCTTTGGAAATTGACGCTGATGTTCTGCTTAAGGCAACCACTAATGTTGATGGAGTGTACACATCTGATCCTTTTGACAAATCAAAAAAAGCTAAAAAGCTTAAAAAGGTAAGCTATCACGCGGCTTTGACTAAGCGCCTTAATGTAATGGATTCTACTGCTTTTTCGCTTTGTCGTGATAATAATCTGCCAATTATAGTGTTTAAGTACAAAATCGGCGCAGTAAAAGATATTCTTGAAGGAAAAGATATTGGCACGATTGTTTCATAAATGGTATAATACGCGTATATGCAGGAACAAAAACAAAAAAGAAAAATCGCGATTAATGGGTTCGGCAGAATCGGCAGGGCTGCTTTTAAAGTGGCTTTGGAAAACAAAAATCTTGAAATTATCGCTATAAACGATTTAACTGATATAAAGACATTAGCCCATCTTTTGAAATATGACAGTGTGTATGGAATATATAAAAAGAAAATTGATACAGATAATGATCATTTGATTGTTGACGATAAAAAAATAAAAGTTCTATCAGAAAAAAATCCCGAAGAACTGCCTTGGAAAAAAATGCAAATTGATGTTGTTATTGAATCAACTGGCGTGTTTAATGATTATGACAAAGCCAAGATGCACATCAAAGCAGGCGCTAAAAGGGTGGTGATTTCCGCTCCAGCCAAGGATGAGAAAACATCAACCAGAGTGATTGGCGTGAACATGGGAACAGGAGTAAAAGACGAAATTATATCAAACGCGTCCTGCACTACTAATTCCTTGGCACCGGTCGCTAAAATCATAAATGATGAATATGGAATTGAAAAAGCAATGATGACCACTATCCATTCATATACAGCGGATCAGACATTAGTGGATGGCCCGCACAAAGATCTTAGAAGAGCGCGCGCCGCAGCTCATAATATCATACCAACTACAACAGGAGCGGCGAGCGCTACCGCAAAAACAATTCCTGATTTGGAAAATAAATTTGATGGCATAGCAATCCGGGTTCCAACAATCTGCGGATCTATATCAGATATTACTTTTTTGCTTAAAAAGGATACCACTGATGAGAAAGTAAACGCTTTGTTCAAGGAAAAAATCAAAGATCCGAAATACCAAGGCATAGTTGACGCGACAGAGGATCCTATTGTATCATCAGACATAATAGGAAACTCGCATTCAGCTATTGTGGATTTGGAATTTACTCGGGTTGTTGGAGGAAATCTGCTCAAAATACTTGCTTGGTATGATAATGAATGGGCATATTCGAATCGGCTTATAGATGTTGTGGAGGAATTAGTTATTTAGTTGATATTAAAAAAACAAAAACGGCGATATCTGCCGTTTTTGTTTGTTAAATTTATGAATCAAAAAGTCGCGCTTGTTGCTTCAGGAGGAGGAATGAGCTGTTCTTATGCTGCTGGCGCAATCAGCGCTTTAGCGAGTTTTCACAAGTTTGAAACTCCGGATATAGCGCTTGCTGGTTCAGGAAGCGTTGGAACCATGGCTTATTATACATCAGGGCAATACCCATCTTTAATTGGCCTTTGGAGCAGGCATTTATCAACTAGAAAATTTATCAATAAGTTGCGATTTTGGAAAATTATTGATATTGATTATTTGATTGATGATGTGTTTAAAAAGCAGGACCCTTTGGATACTGAAGCAGTAAAAGAATCAGACATAGAATTTTTGATTCCAGTGACCAATGTTTTAACCGGAGATTTGACCTATTTTTCAAATCATGATTCGCGCGATCCTAATGATATTTTTGATTTTATGCGCGCGAGCAAGGCATTGCCTATCGCGTTCAATAAGCGCGTTGTTATTGATGATGTTGAATATTGCGATACATATCTTTCTTCCTACTTGCAGACCCATATAAAAACCGCCATAGAGCGCGGAGCAACGCATATTATTGCCATTAATAATGATATGAGTAGATGGTTTAATGAATTTTTGTTCGGGCTTTGGCTCAAGCGTCAAAGCGCGCGATTTAAGGATAATTATCAGCGAAAATTGCGCGAAGTGCTGGATTTTGAAATTCCTGATGATATTAGTATCGTGTATATTGATCCATCTAAAAAGCTTAGGGTACAGACGCTTAATTCAACTCAAAATCTATTAGCAGAAGCAATACAAATGGGGCATGATGATGTTGTCAACAGCAAGGATCTGCGCGCTTTGCTTGATTCTTTGGCGTAGTTTGGTGTATAGTTATATTATATGTCCCAATCAAGCGAACAATCAATTACAAAAAGAAAGGATGACTTTTCAAAGTGGTATCAAGATGTTATTGATGGCGCTCAATTAGCAGAGCATGGAAGCGCGAAAGGAACCATGGTAATTAGGCCATATGGATACGCGATTTGGGAAAATATGCAGAAAGTTTTGGACGCAATGTTTAAAGAAACAGGCGTGCAAAACGCTTATTTTCCATTATTTATTCCTGAAAGCTTTTTAAAGAAAGAGGCAGATCATGTTGAGGGATTTGCGCCAGAGGTAGCTGTTGTTACGCACGCGGGCGGAAAAAAGCTGGAAGAGCCGCTTATTGTTCGTCCTACGTCTGAAACAATCATCAATGATTCATATTCAAGGTGGATTCAGTCATACAGGGATTTGCCGCTTCTTATAAACCAGTGGGCGAATATCGTGAGATGGGAAATGCGGCCTCGCTTGTTTTTGCGCACCACGGAATTTTTATGGCAAGAAGGGCATACTGTTCACGCGACCAAGGAAGACGCGGAAGATCGCGTTCAAATGATGCTTGATGTGTATAAAAAATTCGTAGAAGAATATTTGGCAATGCCTGTAATTGCCGGCAGAAAATCAGACACAGAAAAGTTCGCCGGAGCTGATTTTACTACTTGCATTGAGGCAATGATGCAGGACAAAAAGGCCTTGCAAGCCGGAACTTCGCATATGCTTGGACAGAATTTCGCGAAAGTTTTTGATGTTAAGTTTTTGAATGAAGATGGAGAACAAGAATATGGATGGCAGACAAGCTGGGGCGTTTCAACCCGAATGATAGGTGGCCTTATAATGACGCATAGTGATGACAATGGATTAGTTGTTCCTCCAAAAATCGCGCCAACTCACGCGGTGATTATTCCTATATTTTCAGATGAAAAAGAAAAAAAACAAGTTATGCCAGTTGCGGAAGATCTTGCTGAAAAGTTAAAATTAGAAGATTTAAAAATTATTTTGGATGATAGGGACATGAGGCCAGGGCCTAGATTTTTTGAATGGGAAAAGAAGGGCGTTCCAATCCGAATAGAAATAGGGCCAAAAGATATTAAGAATAATTCTGTTGTCGCGGTTCGCAGGGATACTGGAGAAAAAGAGAATATTAAGCAGGATGAGTGCGCGAAAAAAATTCCAAATATTTTAGATGATATTCAAAAAAATTTGTTTGAAAAGGCATCTAAGTTTTTGAAAGATAATACCCATGAAGTTTCATATTGGGATGAATTTAAAAAGATAATGCAAAATAATGGCGGGTTTATCAGCGCTTATTGGTGCGGCAATGCAAAGTGCGAGCAAGAGATAAAGGATGAAACAAAGGCGACAATTAGGTGCATTCCTTTTTGTCAAGATAATGGTTCTGGAAAATGCGTGCATTGCGATAAAACAGGAAAACAAAAAGTTATTTTTGCTAAAGCATATTAAATATTATGCTAGACATTCAATTCATTCGCGACAATCCAGACAAAGTCAAAGAAAACAACAAAATCCGCAAATGCAAGGTTTCAGTGGATGCGATTTTGGATTTGGATGAAAAGCGGCGCGCGTTAATCAGCGAGATTGATGCCAAGCGCGCTGAACTCAAGTCATCTTCCAAGAAAAAGCCGTCTAAAGAAGAAATTGAAAAATTGCGCGCTCTAGGTGATGAAATTAAAAAGCAAGAAGAAAAATTGGCGCCTATTGAATCGTCTTTGAATGATTTGCTTATTCAATTGCCGAACATCACGCATAAATCAGTGCCAGAAGGCAAAGATGAATCCGGCAATGTGGTCTCCAAGACAATTGGCAAAAAGCCCAAATTTGATTTTGAAATAAAGGATCATGCTGATTTGGGGAGCGCTTTGGATATTATAGACACAGAACGGGGCGCG
>PCVT01000168.1:0-147 GCA_002787075.1 Parcubacteria group bacterium CG11_big_fil_rev_8_21_14_0_20_41_14 | reverse complement strand
AATGAGATTTACAAGGTCAACGCGGATGAGGATGATCTTTATCTAGTTGGCACTGCGGAAGTGCCGTTAGCTTCGTACCATGCTGATGAGGTGATTGATGTCAAAGATGAGCCAATAAAGTATTTTGGATTTTCATCTTGCTTTCGC
>PCVT01000131.1 GCA_002787075.1 Parcubacteria group bacterium CG11_big_fil_rev_8_21_14_0_20_41_14 | reverse complement strand
CGTAAACCACGACTGGCTATTTTGGCTGATCGGGGCAGTTAACAAGCGGATTGACTTGATTGAGTCTGTGTTTCTGGTTTATCCGGCAACGGAAAAGTATGCTCTGGCCTATGCCTATCCTTCCCGTATTAAGAAAAATCGCTGGAAGCCTTGGCCTTCGGGGATTTTGAAACAAAACGGGCAGATAGGCATCATGTTCGCCATCGCCGCAACCAACGGTCAGTTCACTGATCCGGAAAACGTAGAAAACATCAGGCAAGTGGCCGAGCGAATGGAAAAAGTGCGCCAACTGCTTGGCGCCAAAAGAAAAACCTTCGCCGGCATCCTGCCCGGAGTGCTCTACTACAAGCGGATCATCCACGAAGCGTCCGAAGCCGACCTGACGGCCGTAGCTGTCTCTAAAGCAATTGATTCGGTGAAAACCAAAGAATCGCTCTTGTGCGATACGCCGATCATTGTTTTGGGAGGCAAAGGATTTATCGGCCGACGGGTAGTCAAACTGCTAGGCAAAGACCAAGTCTTCAGCATTGACTCTTCGGATGGTCAAAGCTGTAAAGATTGGCCGAATCACCTGCGGGGACAACGAGCCATCGTGGTCAACATCACTCTCAACAACGCCCTGAAAGATTATATTGACGTAATCTGGCCGGGCACGGTAGTGATCAATGAAGTGTATCCCGAACCGACCCCGGAAATTCTGGAACGGCTAAGGACCAAAAACTGCGATTGCTACCATGTTGTGGGAGTTGATGCTTCCGCTTTTCCGCCCTTTCCGGCTGCCTACGAAGGAGCCATTCCTTGTTGTGCGGCTTGGCCTTCACCGCAAATGAAGGTCGTCGTGCGAAAACTCAACTAAGGGGCTTGTGCCAAAAACACAGCCCCTTCTTTATTTTTTGGTTATTTTTCGGTATAATTATAATAAAATAACGCATGTGGGCAACTATGGATATACTTTTAGATAAAATCAACATTGTTTTGCTTATTATCGCCTTGCTGAATTTATGGCTGGGTGGATTAATTTTTTTAAAAGGACCAAAAAAACGAATCAACATAACATATTCGGCTATTTGTGTAGCATTAATCGCTTGGATATTTGGAATGATCTTTTATCGCTCTGCATCACAAGAAACTGCATTATTTTGGTGCACTATCCTATATATAGCACCAACTTTTATTCCAAGTATTTTTTTATATTTCACTTACATTTTTCCTCACCAAGAACAAAAGTCTCTTTGGTTACGTAGTCTATTAATTTTTTCTTCAAACGCTGTAATGGTTGTAATGGTAGCCTGGCCTGATTTTATTATAAAAGAAGTAAACATTAGACCAGGACTGGAAAAAGAAATTATTTTTACGCAATATTATTGGCTTTATTTTATTTATATTTCATTTTTATTTACCTTTGGTTTTTACAGATTATTTATAAAATATAGAAAAAGTGCAGGAATAGAAAAACAGCAAATATTATATCTTTTTCTTGGTGATGCTTTGTCCGCAAATTCGGCTTTTGTGACAAACCTTATAATGCCGTGGATTGGATATTTCTTTTTGAATTGGTTAGGACAGGTTTTTACAATCACAATGGTCGGATTTGCGAGTTATGCTATTATTCGCTATCGATTGATGGATATTAGAATTGTTGCTAGGAAAATTTATATTTATTTTGGTATTGCCACTTTTACTTACGGAATGTTTTATTTAATAGCGTGGATTTACCAAAATAAACTGGGAAGTGTATTCAGTACGACAGGGTATCTTGTCGGATTAATTATTGCCCCATTGTTTGTTATTGTATTTTATAGCGTTGAACGTTTATTAAAAATTACGGCCAATAAATTCTTTTTCGTTTCCTTATACAACTACCAAGAAACGATCAATAAACTGACTGATGAGCTAAATTACTATATTGATTTAGATAAAATTATCAGCTTGATAGTGGATACGATTAAAAAGACCATGCAACTGGATAGAGCTGGCGTATTGCTCATTAATCAGCAGGTTAATCCCTCCTCCGCTAAAGCTTCGGCGGGCAGGCCGGTTCATTATCAAATCGCCAAAGTCATCGGTTTTAACCGTCAAAACGGTATCTCACTGGTTCAGGATAATTTTTTAACCAAGCATTTGCATAAAACCCAGAAACCATTGGTAAGAGACGAGCTAAACCTGCTGGTTAGAGATGCCCGAACTAATCAGGAAAGAAAAAGCTTTGAAAAATTAAATGAACACATGAAGCACATTGAAGCTTCTCTTTGCTTGCCTCTGCTTTCCAGTAAAAAATTAATCGGCATTATTGTTTTGGGAGCTAAGATTTCCGGAGACGCTTACACCAAGGAAGATCTGGAACTTTTAAACACTATGGCCAAACAGGCCGGCATTGCCATCGAAAACGCCATGCTCTACAAGCAGGTCCAAGATTTTAGCAAAAACCTTCAGCAAAAAGTAGATGAGCAGACTAAGTATCTAAAAGAGCTTTTGGAAATGAAGTCCGACTTCCTTAGAGTAGTTAATCATCAGCTTAATACTCCTCTGTCTGTCATGAAAGGATATTTTTCCATGATGGAGGAAGGTTCGTATCCGACTGAAAAAGCCATGCCGTCAATTAAGGCGGGATTGGAAAGAATTAATTCAACCGTGGCTGATTTTTGGAACGCTTACGAGCTTGAAGGCGAACGGATGAAAATGGATCAGCAAAAAACCGATATCACCGAAATCGTAGATCGCTTGATTCCTGAAAAGCAAAAAATGAAAGCGACCGAGGAAAAGAAGCTGACGGTCGGAGTGGCCAAGCCGGATTTTAAAGTGCCTCTTGTTTGGTGCGACTATAAAAAAATCGCCCACGTCGTATCAAATCT
>PCVT01000160.1 GCA_002787075.1 Parcubacteria group bacterium CG11_big_fil_rev_8_21_14_0_20_41_14 | reverse complement strand
CACCGTTTTTCCTCTTAACAAGGGCTCATCTTATTTGATGAGCCCTTTTACTTGCTTTTTAATAGTAACTATGCTATAGTACTTTACTTAATAGGAGATATAACCATTTTTTAACATAATATATGAAAAAACTACAGAATTTATACCAAAAAACCGCGGTTTTAGCCATTATCGCGCTTTTTGTCCAAATTATCCCAGTACCAGCTCAATCAGCTGGTATTATTAGCGTGAACTCACAGATGCTAAAAGATGGTATGGCATGGATGGCAGAAAGCATTGCAGTTGAGCCAGGCCAAGAATTTAGAATTTATCTTTCTACGGCTAATTCTTCCCAAATGGGCGCAATAGCAAGCGGTGCAATCATGAAGCATAATCTTCCGACCATATCATTGCTCTCAGGCGGAACACAAGCAGTCGCGTATGTGTCTGGTTCTACATTCTATGATTATGGTAGTACTGGCGTGTGGAGCGCGTTTTCAGATGATGGAACTAGCGCGTTTGACAATAGTGGATTATCTGTGAGCGCGGATGGCGCATTAGATCCATTTGAAGGCGTGAATTATAAATACACAGTGCGCGTGCCTGACGCGCTTCCGGCTGGCACTATTTTATTAAACTGGAGTGTGCCCCAATTGAATTTTTCTCTATCTGGAACGCCTTTTTCAGTCACAAGCCAAAACAACAATTTCATTACGATTGAGAATCTCCCTTCAATTACAAATTTCGGCTTGAACACCACAACTTTCAGTACTGGGCAAAGCATTGTGGTCACAGCCGCTGGAACCGCAGGCCTTTCACCTCGCGTTGAAATCGGATCAATCGCAACCATGAATCTTACTGAAACTTCAGCCGGCCAGTACAGTGGAACTTATGTATTACCAGACAGCATTGTGCAATCAGGAATCACTCCTCGGCTTTACATGGTAAATAACCAAAGCAAAGGATCGTATCTTGATTATGGCTCAGCAATCAGCATAAACACAACTCCAGCTCCTCAACCAACCCCAACTCCTTCCCCAGTTTCAGGCGGCGGAGGCGGCGGTGGCGGAATGAAAATCATATATTCACAAACACCATCCAGCGCATCAAATGATATACAGAATAAAGGTGATAAAATAATTTTGCAATTAGCATCTGGCGCTAAAGCAGAGCTTTCTGTAACGAAAAAATTAGATAAAATAATCAACGCAAGCATTTCTGATTTAACAGCAGAAGACCTTGAAAGCGTTCCAATGAGCGAATCATTTGGAGAAATAATCGCGAATAATATATATTCAATTGCTATAACTGATGAAGAAGTATTTCCTTCAGGCGTTCAATTAACTCTTGAATACGCGCAAAACCATCTTGGTTCATGCAAGGCAAATGACCTTGTTATGGCGCATTATCAAACAGATTTATCGCGTTGGGTAGTGTTTGCTTCAACAGCGAATACAAAAACAAGAACTCTTTATTCCGAAATAAAAAATCCTGGATATTACGCAATCGCGTGCTTTGCAGGAGGAGAAGACGAATCAGATGGATCTGGAATTAACGAAGGCGCTATATTAGGAATATCAGTTGGCGCGTATCCAAACGGCTCGCTCTTGCGCGTTGAAGGATCTTCAGCTGTATGGCTTATTAAAGATGATCAGCGCCACTTACTGCCTTCAGTTGAAATTTTTGAATCCCAGTTCAACTGGAATAATGTAATTAATTTATCTTCATCAAAACAGCTTGATGTGTACACGCGTGGCATGGATATATTTTTCGCAGCTGGAACGCTTATTAAAGAAGTTGTAAATCCATCTGTGTACCGCGTATCATCAAATGGTGATCTTCAGCCAATTCTTTCTGAAGCAGTATTTTACAGCCGTGCATACCAGAGTGATGATATAGTGACTGTGGCATATGGAACATTAGATAATTTAGCGCGCGGGGCATATATTGACAGCGCGGACAAGCTCTATACCGGGGATATTATAAAACTCGCGGGCGATGCATCAGTATACTATGTTGATGGAAGCATTCTTCGGCCGATTCCTTCATATGATATTTTTATCAAAAGAAAGATGAAGCTTTCATCTATTAGAATTATTTCCCAAGCGCAATTTGCCAAATACGGCATTGGTTCAAACTTGCCATATCCTGACGGCACATTGGTAAAAGGAAGCAGAATCGCGGTATATGTGATGTCAGATGGCGAAAAGCGACCAATCCGTTCTGGCGCTGATTTTGAGGCATTGCTGTATTATTGGGGAAATGTTGTGTCAGTTGCAGATGCTTTGCTTGAAAATATTCAAAACGGAGCATTGGTCTGGATTCTGGAATAAGTATAATAAAAATAAATTTTTTTCCGTCATTCTAATTAAAGGTGGGGCCTTTCTCAAAAGGTCTCACCTTTTTGGTTTTACTTGATTTTGCTTATGTGAGTAATGGGTGAGTAATGGGGACATGACCCATTTTTCCCATTTTTTGTGAATGCGTGTCCGTACCATCTTTCTGTGACCGTGCCAGTGGAACTGGTGAAATACCTGGAGTGGGTCGGCCTGGAGGCCCGGCGTTCGGGCGGCCTGCGTTTGCCCAAGGCAAGCATTGTCCGGGCTCTGGTGAATGTGCTGATGCGGATGGAGGTTGATGTTTCTGGCGTGACGACTCAGGAGGAGCTTGAGGAGCGGATTTGGGCGGCGATGGGGAGGAATGGGGAGCGTTTTGAGGGGCGGAACCGTCTGGTTGGCGGGCAGGTAGGGATTGGGGGCGGGGGATAAGGCCGTGGTGGCGACGGTTGTGGGAAGCGTTGAGTCAGAGAGCGGGAACCGGTATGAGGTGCGGTGGGATCAGGTGACGCGAGAAGTTTACGTGTTCCGGGAGCGGCTAGTTTTCGTGGGTATGGCGGTTTCTGTGGGGGAGGCGGTGGGGAAGGTAAGGGCGTGGGTGAGGGAGAGG
>PCVT01000147.1 GCA_002787075.1 Parcubacteria group bacterium CG11_big_fil_rev_8_21_14_0_20_41_14 | reverse complement strand
AGTTGCGACGGCAGTGCTAATCCTGGTTGTCAGGCAACAAGCCAAATTTGTTCTACGGACGATTATTGCGATGCTGATAGCTGCGCTTGTAAGCCTAAGGGTTCCTTAGGAGATTCTTGTGATACCGATACGACTAACGCCACTTGTGATGCTGACAACAATCTCTGTTCCGAATATTTATCTTGCAGTGCCGATAGTTGTACTTGCGTCGGTCAGCCGGTTATTACCGGACTCAGTCCGGTGGGTGGTTTTTGTACTGAAGATCTAAATAAATCTTGTGTTACTGATGATGATTGTGCGGAAGTATGTGATCTGACGACGCCAAACGGTGCGACTGATAATTTTGTGACAATTTTAGGTAAGAACTTTGGTGAATATTCTGCTACTTCCAGTAAAGTAGTCTTTAGCGGAGCAGATCACACCCTTTTGACTAGTGTTGATGGTCGTCAACCGAACTCTTTAAATATTGCCTGCATTAATACTTGGCGAGACAACCAAATTGTTATTGCTATTCCCAGCGGTGCCGACTACGGTCCTTTGGCGGTGGTTAATCAAGATGGACAATCTGACACGACAAATAATGACTATGGTCCGGCCTTAGAAGATTTTCAAAAAAATAATATTACACGACCCGGTTTATGTTATCTTAATCCTCAGGCCGGAGTTTTAAGTTCTCAAGTTGCTTATCAGGGTATTAATCTTTATTCTAGTGAGGCTTACTTTGGTAATTATCAAACTAATGTCGCAGCACTAGACTCGCAGTTTATTAATAGTGCCGGCTTAACGGGGACTTCCACCATTCCGAATATTAAATCGGGAAATTCTGGCAGTTTTGTTCAGAATATTTCTAACGGTCAACCGGAAAAAAGTAATTATTTACTTTTCACTAAACAATCAGAACCCGGCTCCGGCCCTTTTATTTCCAGTTTTTACCCCACCGCCGGTGTCGCCGGACAATACGTTACTATTAGAGGTAAGGGCTTTGGTGGCGCGCGTGGTTTAAATCATGTTTATTTTGGTAGTTTAGAAGCGGCTTATGATTTTCCCGATGTATGTTTAAATTCGGTTTGGAAAGATGATCAGATTATTGTTAAAGTCCCGACTGGTTTGAGTAACGGTTATCAAGCGATTCAAGTGAAAATTGGTATTACTACGATTGATACGCAAGAATTAAACCCCAATACTTTTCAAACGGATGATAGTTTAGCGCTTAAGTCTAGTTTATGTAAAATTGATCCAGAACGAGGTCCGCCCGCTACGCCGGTAACTTTGTGGGGAGAATATTTCGGTGGTGTTAATAGTGAAGGTCTAGTTAAATTTAATTTAGAAAAAATTGCCACCGGTACTATTAAAAGAAGCGGACAAGCCGATATGATAGAAACCGCTGTGCCGGTTGGAGCTGTATCTGGCCCGGTTAAGGTTGTTAATAATAGTACTTCGGGAAATGAACTTAATTTTAATGTCGGGCAATGTAAAGTGGATGCCGATTGTGGGGATCAGGTTTGTTGCCCGGTTAATACTTATAAAGAAGGGCGTTGTGTTAATACCATAACCGACTGTATATCCGACATTCCGACCTCTGTCTTTGAATGGAAATTTAGTACCGGTTTTGGTACTTGTGTCGGTCCGAATTGTGATGATCCTTGTAGAGATTTTACTACCGCGGAAGAATGCAGTCAGCAAACGGCTTGTTGTTTTGATTCCAAGGCAACAGATGATTTAACAGATGATTCTTGTCGTTCCGGTAGTGCAATTAGTTCCGGTGCCGATCAGGGTTATTGCGCTTATTATAATTGTGATGCCGTGAATATTACGCAATGTGCCACTTCTACTCCTTTAAAAATTGGTTCTTATTTTGGTCAGGCTGATTGTATTACGGAATGTGTTAAAGATGATCCTTGTTCTTCTTTGACTAGTGTAGCTACTTGTCGGCAAAATAGTCGCTGCTGTTTTGATGCCAATAAAACTATTGATGCCGCTGACGATGTTTGTAGTTTAGGCGACGCGATTAGTTCCGGCGCTGACCAGGGTTATTGCGCTTATTATGACTGTGATGCTGTTGATACTACTTTATGTGCTACTTCCACTCCTATCAAAGTTGGTACTTATAGTAGTATAAGTTCTTGTGATCGTTCATGTTGGACTCCTCCCAGTGGAGCCGGATTGTCATGCGCCGGCGCTACTGTTAGTTCTACGTGTGATACTACTGTCTGTAATTATCTTGGTTTAAGTTGTCTTACGTCTGACGGCAGCTTTAATGCTACCGGTCCGGACTGTGGTACTTGTTGCTGTCAGCCGGGAACGATTGATGAGTTAACCGGTTGGAAATGTTTGGCTGATAAAGGAAATTGTGATGGAGTTAATCGTGGTTTATTCTGCGGCTGCTCTAGCGATGATGAATGCGGAGCCAAGGAAACTACCGGTTGTGGCGTTGATACTTGTTGTACGGCGCGACCAGAAATAACCGCTACTAACCCGCCTCATTTGGCCGATAAGGTTTGTCGTAATGCCGTGATTCAAGCTACTTTTAACGAAGCCATGAGTGCGGCTAGTTTTGATAATAATGTTTTGCTCCTGGAGGAAAGAAATTATGGTAACGGAGTTTGTCCGGCCGGCTCTTTTGTCGCGCAAGCTAATTCGGTAGTTGATATTTTAGAACAAAAAAATAAAAATTGGTTAGCGAAACTTTGGGATAATTTGTTCGTTCTTGTTACAGGTTGGGGTGAGCGTTGGAACACTCGCGCCTTGGCGGGTGTGCCTGACCCTAATAAACTTTACTGTTCTGTCGCCGGAACTGTTTCTGTTGAAAATAAAACAAATAGTGCTATTTTGAGTT
>PCVT01000159.1 GCA_002787075.1 Parcubacteria group bacterium CG11_big_fil_rev_8_21_14_0_20_41_14 | reverse complement strand
GGTTTTACGCGTGAAAATCCCTATAAGTATAACCCATACCAAGGCGCAGGCCATAGAAGAGGATGTAGAGGCCGGGCAAGTGGCTGGAGACCAAGTGTCGCACAATATTGAGGATGGAGAAGAGGAAGTTGAACAGGGAGAAGAGCAAATATCTTATTCAGAGGACTACTACTATTTGGACGTAAACGGAATTGTTGTGTCTTCTGCTGAGATGTCTGAAAATGACTTGCAAAAATTTCCAGTCATAGAAATTGAAATTCCAGATACGCAGAAAATAAATTCCAGAGACATATTGCTTGATAGAGAGACGATTGAGTTCATTTTTTCCGTGTATAGAACCGTATCTAAGATGCCTCAAAACGTCTCAGTGGCATATGTGAAGCTGGACTTAAGCATAGCTGATGAAATGACCTTTGTGACTACAGAGAATTGGCAAGGTATGCTGAGTACCTCTGTATCCTTAGAAACGCAAATTAAGAAGCTTGAATTAGCCCTGGATGAGAAGATAAAGGATAAACGCGCTACTTTGCAGTATGTGGACTTAAGAATTAAAGATCGGGTTTATTTTAAGTAGGTAAGCATATCGGTTCTATTATATTGCAGTTGTTTCTTATTCCTATTCATTCGTTTTACATATATTGTACGAATGATTGTATTTGTGCTATAATACCAGTAATAACAATAAAGCTCTACTTCTCCATCTTTACGCATATATGAAGATATCCTCATCGCAAAAACCAATACGAAGTTTAATCATCCCCTTTCTGGATTATTGCGAAATTGAAAAGGGTTTGTCCAATAACACGCAAAAAAACTATTCCCAGTATTTGAATTTGTTTGTGAAGTGGCTGAGCAAAACAAATCAAAAGGACTTGCTTCCCTCTCAACTTAAGCAGGAGCATATTTGGGATTACCGTTTGTTTCTGGCGCGCTCGCATAAAACTCCGCGCAATGAGTATTTAGCCAAGCGTTCGCAGAATTATTATTTGATTGCTTTGCGTTCATTGCTGAAATTTTTCGCGGATAGGGATATTGCTTCTCTTCCTTCCTCAAAAATATCGCTTGCGAAAGAACAGCATGATGTGCAGGTTTCGTTTCTGGAATTGCCAGATATGGAAAAGATATTGGCAATTCCAGATATTGGAGAATTCATTGGTTTGCGCGATCGCGCGATTTTGGAAACGCTATTTTCAACTGGCATGCGCATATCAGAGCTGGTTGCTCTGAATATTGACCAAGTATCTTTTTTGATAAAAGAAAATCCAAGCAAAACTATTGAGCTGTCAATCAAAGGCAAAGGTAATCATGTGCGCACTGTTTATATTTCGTCTCGCGCTGGCGAGTGGATAAAGAAGTATCTTGGCATGAGGGGTAATATTTTCATCAAGCCCTTATTCGTGAATGTCCGATCAAAAAATCCAGAAGAAAAACGGCTCACGCCCCGCGCTATCCAGATGATGATTCATAAGTACTCCAAAATGGCTGGGCTTTCCAAAAAAATCACGCCCCACACATTTCGGCATACATATGCCACTGATTTACTCGCGCATGGAGCTGATTTGCGCAGTGTGCAGGAATTTTTGGGCCACAAAAGCGTAGCAACCACGCAGATGTACACGCATTTGACCAATAAGCGCCTCAAGGATATGCATGAAAAATTCCATGGCGGGAATGAGGCGGATAGCGAGTAATATTATGGATAATTTTGCAAAAATACAAGAAATATTTTTTTCCGGAATTCAGGCATTTCGGGGAGATTACGAATCAATCAATGAAATAGCTTTTTTGGTTGATGAATGTTTTCTTGCGTTTGATGAAATTTCTATTGGAACCAAGGAGAAATATCATGCATTTTTAGATAATCTGATATCAGATGAACATGCATTTGATATTGCTTCCGGTGGCGGAAAAAACCACAAAGCATTAAAATTGCTCGCCGCGGAATATCTCAAACAAATAAATATTAAAAATATCCAATATGAACATCTTTTCTGTGGATATTACCCTGATGTTATGGATGCTGATGGATCAATTGTTGTTGAGTGCGGACATACACAAAATCCCGAAAAATTGCTTGCTTATTTTCAGCATGGCAATACTCAAGAATGCATTCAAATTCCCTATCCTATATGTGAAGATAAGCATATTAAGGGATTTCGATTTGTCGCCAAAGACGGATTAAAGGATTTTTTGGATTTCCGCGATCAGCAGAATATTCAGCAAATCAAAGATATAAAAAATGCAAAAAAATAAATAGGACCATGAATGCCCTATTTGTCCAAAATCAAAATTATGGCAAATAGTTCAGCGGGTTCACTGGAATTCCGTTTAACCGAACTTCCAAGTGCAAGTGAGGCCCGGTTGTAAGCCGGCCAGCCCCAGGAGTGCCAGGAGTCGCGCCTGAACACCCTATCACCTGTCCTTGCACAACATATTCATCCTCCTGAACCAGAATACAGCTCACATGGCCATACACGCTGGAGAGCCCATCAGCGTGAATCAAAGATATGTAGCTATATCCTAATCCAGAATCAACCGCGCGCGACACATATCCAGAGCCGATTGCCTGAATCGGAGTTCCCTGCTTTGAGCGTATATCAATCGCAGGATGCTCAAAATATCTGCGGAAAGGATAATCAGGGTCATGAAAAGTAGCAGTAACAGTATGTGACGGAACTGGCCAAATAAATCCTTGGCCTGAGAGTTCTGATAATGTCTTATCTCCTGATGCTTCCAATTTCGCGCGCAATTGCTTTTCCAATGTGACAATATCGCTGTTAATCTGCGCTTGCTCCGCGCGAACCTGCTTGAGCAATGTTTGGAATTTTTCTTCATCTGCTTGTGTTGCTTCTAAAATAACATTTTTAGCAGTTACCTTTTCCTCTAGCCCCATTTGCGCGCCAGCAAGCTTGTCTTTTAGGTCATTCAATTCCACGCGCTCTGATTCAAGATCTTTTTGTTCTTGATCTAATTTTTCTTTTACTGCTTTCAGTTTTTTCAAAATAGTTGATAAGTCCTGCTCAACTGTTTCTAAATACTGGGTTTGGTCAAAAAATTCGCTGAACGCGTCATTTGCCAAAAGGATTTCAACAGTAGTTTTCTGTCCGGTTTGGTATAAAAGACGGATGAATTCAGAAATTTTTTCTTTCTGGCTCGCGATTTCCTGTTCTTTGAGATTGATCCGGTTCTCGGTTTCAGCGATTTTTAAATTAACTTCTTTTATTTGTTCCTTTTTAAGATCTAATTCCCATTTGGTCTGCTCAATATCATCGCTTAAAGAATCAAGCTGATTGCGGATAGTTAATGCTTCATTTCGCTTTGATTGTATTTTTGATTCATAAGCGTCAATTTTGCCTTGAATTTCGTCAATGGCCTCTCTTTGTTGTTTTAATTGCTGAGCAATATCCTGCACTTCTGGGTTTTTACCTGTTGCTACTCCATCTCCTGTATCTTCAGCCACTGCAAAAGAAGGGTTTGACGCTAAAATTAGGCATAAAACCGATGCAAGTGATATGATTTTTATTTTTATCTTTTTGGGCATATTGCGCCTATTATTATACCACAAAAAAACAAGCCCTTCCATGGATTATTTAATATGGCTCTGTGTGAATCACAATATTTGATTCTTTTCCGAATTTTTTTCTGATGGATTTTTCTATATCAGTGGCAATGTCATGGGCTGATTCAATAGAATGATTTTTATCTATTTTTATATGCACATCCGCGGCTATGGCGTTTCCAATTTTTCTGGTTCTTAAATTATGAAAATTTTTCACTCCTTTATGGTTCATGATTATACGCGCGATTTGTTGTTCTGTTTTTTTAGGAAGCGATGTTTCAAGCAATTCATTAACGCTTGGATGGGCTATTTTCCAAGCTACTTTTAATATGAACAAGCTTACGATTATGCCTGCGATCGGATCCAGTATTCTCCATTGCTCTCCTAAAAAAATAGCTCCTGAAATACCCAAAGCAGTGCCGATTGATGAAAACGCGTCAGAGCGATGGTGCCAGGCATTTGCTATTACTGCTGTACTCTTTATTTTTTTTCCGACTATTTTTGTGTACCAGAACAGGGCTTCTTTGCTTATAATAGAGGCAGTAGCCGCGTACAGCGCGATTATGCTTGGCTGTTCAATCATTGCGCCATGCAAGGAATCAATTACTTTATTCGCGCCAGTCCAAAAAATTCCAATTCCAACTATCATCAATGCAAAGCTGACGAGCATTGTGGCGAATGTTTCGTATTTTCCATGTCCGTATTTATGATTTTCATCTCTTTCTTTGCCTGATACTCTTACAAATGCTATTAAAACAATATCTGTTACTAAGTCAGATAATGAGTGTACTCCGTCAGCGACCATGGCTGAGGATTTTCCCAAAATGCCTGCGCATATTTTTCCAGCGGTAAGTAAAAGATTCACGAAAGATCCGACTATGGTAACTTTATTGATAGTTTTTATTCTAGTGTTTTGTGCTGACATAGTTGTAATTATACTTTGCATATTATACCACAAAAAGAGAAGCCCATCCAGATGTTGTTCTGGATGAGCTTTATTCTCCTTTTGAAAGGGCTGTCTAAATGACTCCTGGCCCGCCGAATTGGCGGGCTAACACCGTTTTTTCTTATTTTTATTTTTTCCCAAAATCATTTTCTGATAATCCAGATTGACGCAGGATAGATCTGAGAGTCCCATGCCGAATATCTTTCTCGTGAATAGGAACAATCACGGTCATTTTTCGTCCGTTTAGTTTTCTATATTTTGCGTGTGATCCGGTCTGTGAAACAAAAAAGAAGCCCTTGCTCTCAAGGACCTTAATAACTATCCTAACTGGATATGGTTTAGGCATATTGCAATGGTATTGAAGCAATCATCGGATTTTTTACTTTGCCCTTTTGTGGAACCGGAACATCTTCATAATATAATTCCAAGGCATCTTGAAGATTATCAAGCGCTTGTTTTTCTGTTTTTCCAAAACTAGAAACATCTACATCTAGGCATTGCGAGATGTAGTAGTCATCCTCTTTCCATACTACTGATTGCAGGTTTATTGTGCGCATATAATTCAAATTATGCTTTTATTGTATAATTTGTCGTTGAATTAGTCAAATGGTGGCAAAACGACCTCCTGACCCGCCGAATTGGCGGGCTAACACCGTTTTTACTACAACTTTCCAATCCCCTCTTTTACTCTTTCCGTAGATTCATCCTTCCCCAGAATATCCATGACCGCGAAAACCTCGGGCGAATTTTTCATGCCAGTTATTGCAACGCGCAAAGGCCAGAGAAAATCCCCGCGTTTGAGTTTTTCATGCTCGCAATATTCCAAAAATGTTTCACGCAAATCTTTTTCATTGAATTGATCCTCTTTTTCAATTTTGCCTAGCGCGATTTCAAGCATGCGCTTGGTCTTTGGCTTATCCAGTTCTTTTGGCACTAAAATGTCCGCGGAATATTCAGGCAATTTCCATAAAAACAAAGTTAAATCATCAAAATCAGAAAGCTTTTCAAGCCGATCCTGAACCAAAGCAATTGCTTTTTTGAAAATAATATCATTGCGATCATGCACTGAATCAATCAAGCACGCTAGCTCATCAACGCTCTTTTTTTGAATATACTGATTATTCATCCAGTTCAATTTTGTTACATCAAAAATTGGATTATTTTTGTTAATCTTCTTAATATCAAACTGCGCGATTATCTCATCAACCGATAAAATCTCTTGATCAGTTTTTGGATTCCAACCCAACAGCGCCAAAAAATTTATCATTGCTTCAGGAAGATATCCTTGTTCACGATACTCCATCACAGACACAGCACCATGGCGCTTTGAAAGTTTGGATTTATCAGTCCCTAGAATTATAGGCAGATGCACCCAAATTGGCTCATCCCATCCAAAATATTTATAAAGCAAAACATGCTTTGGCGTGGAAGAGAGCCATTCATCAGCCCGAATCACATGCGTAATTTCCATTAAATGATCATCCACCACGCTAGCCAAATGATATGTGGGAAACTTATCTGATTTAATTAACACCTGGCAGTCAATAGTTTTATTCTGGATCACTAAATGCCCCTTAATAGCATCCTGAAACGAAGTAGCCCCATCTTCTGGAATTTTCATGCGGATAACATACTTTTTTCCGTTTTTTAACTTCTCATCAACCTCATCCTTAGATAGTTCAAGACAGAAACCATCATACTTAGGCGGAAGTTTTGCTTTTTGCTGATCCTCTCGCATCTCTCTAAGACGTTCCTCAGAACAAAAACAATAAAACGCATGCCCCTTATCCAACAACTTCTGAGCATGCTCGCGATAGATATCCAAACGCTTTGATTGAAAATACGGCTTTTCTGAACCCTTGTCTTTGTCATGCGCGATTACGCCTTCATCAATATCAATACCCAGCCAATCCAAGGCCTTAAGAATCTGCTCCACGCTTCCCTCTATTGCACGACTCTGATCTGTATCTTCTACGCGCAAAAGGAACGCGCCTTTATTCGCACGCGCGAACAGCCATTCAAACAAAGCAGTGCGTATATTGCCCACATGTGGCGCTCCGGTTGGGCTTGGAGCGAAACGAGTTTTGATTTGTGTTTTAGTTTTAGTCATATATTTTTTTATAACCTTCAACAGCCATATTTGCCATTTTTTTGCGCTTTTCATAGACCATGTCAACAATATCATCAATATGCACCCAAGAGCTTGCGCATGCTTCTTCCTTGTCTAAGACAATATCATTTCCATTGCCAAGATATTTAAGATAAAAAATTGTTTGGCTTTGGCCTTTGAATCCATTGTTTAATTTATGCCACTTTTCTGGGAACTCATATTTATTCTTATCCGGGCTCATGCCGATAATTTGAACATTTTCAATTCCAGTTTCTTCTTTGACTTCGCGCAGAACTGCTTCCTGGGCTGTTTCTCCTTTGTCTACTCCTCCTTGAGGGAATTGCCAATGATCCTGCCTGCTATCAGCTCGCTTTATGAGAAATGCTTCATTGCGAGAATTTACTATGAAGGCCGCAACATTTTCGCGAAATGTAATCATGCGCAATCGCCATTTTATCACAGTCCAAATAAACACTCCAGTCGCGTTCCAGATTCGCTTTATTCTTTTCGGCTCTTGCGCTAACCGCCACATCCATTCAAGCCCGATTTTGCGCAAAACATGCGTTGCGCGTTTCTTGCTTCCTGAAAAAAAGTCCAATGTGCCTCCAACAGTCATGGCAAGCTTTATATTTGGCAGCTTGTCCAAATTTTGGAAAATCCATTTTTCTTGCCTAGGACATCCAAATGCCACGAAAATAATCTGGGCTTGGGATTGATTTATTTTATCCAAGAGCTTTGAGTCAGATGTTTGCCATCTTCCTTTCTTGAATTCTACCAGACCTCCACTGGCTGTACCAACAATTTTTGCATTTTTGTATTCATACCGAAGATGCCAAGCAGCTTTCTCGGTTGTTTTATCATCTTTTCCGCCAAGCAGAAAAATCTTCCACCCTTCCTGCTCTGCTAAAGCGATAATTGCCTCAGTAAAATCCGCGCCTGTAATGCGGTGCTGGATCTTCTCGCCTAATATCCAAGATCCAATCTTCAATCCAAATCCGTCTGCCAAAGCAAGGTCAGCATGATTCAAAATTAATCGAAGATTCTTATCTTCCCGCGCTTTAAGCACTATTTCCGGATTTGGAGTAACAATATAGTGCTGATGAGCGTCTTCTATATAATTTTTTACGCGACTAAGGGCTTCTGCTTGAGATAAATCACTCACCTCTATGCCGAGTATATTTACTGTTTTCATGATTTGAGTATAGCACTTTTTTGGGGTTTTTCCAGTGCTGGTGGATAATTTTGGTTGCGACTTATATTTTAATTTGATATAATATCAATATGTTTAAATCAAGCAAAAAAGATTTAAAAGAGCCAGTCACTTTAGGCGACTTTGTTGAGTTCGCGGATTTTGTTGCTGATAATGTAGCAATGAAGGATGATTTAAAATCAGTTGAAAGCAAGCTAGAAAAAAAGATTACGCAAATGGAGATTCGGCTTGACTCGCGTATTGATAAAGTAGAAACTCGCTTAGAAAATAAAATTACCGAATTTAAAGATGAGATATTGACAGGTCAAGATGCTATATCAAAAAAGATAGACAAACTGCTTACTGAAGACGTGGCAAAACTCGCGCGGGATGATCGGCAAGATGAAGAGATTAAAGCGATTCAGGGTCATCTTGGGCTTGAGCCAGTTGCGATATAAGGCGCATAGGAGAATGTCAAATACATATCAACACTCGTATGCGCTGTTTTTTTATGGTAGAATAAAACTGTCATGAAACAAATACTCACATCAATACTCCTGCTTGCTATAACCGCCCAGCCGCTTCAAGCCGCGCAATTTAACGCTAATAACATAATCTCTGATTACGAACTAGAGGACTACACCTCCCTTTCGCAAGACAGCGTTCAGCGATTTTTGGAATCCAAAGGATCTTTTTTGGCGCGATTCACAGAAGTCATCAACAATGTCCGCAAAACCGCGGCTCAGATTATATACGAAGAATCCCAACTCTACCGCATCAACCCAAAAGTAATTTTAGCAATGCTCCAAAAAGAGCAATCACTCATCACTAGCGCATCCCCATCACAGAATCAGCTTGACTGGGCAACCGGATTCGCGGTGTGCGATTCATGCTCAAAAAGCGATCCCACAATCCAGCAATACAAAGGATTCTATAATCAGGTTTCCTTATTCGCGGAAAAAGTGCAAAACAATTACCTAAGAGACCTAAAATCATTAGGCAAAACCTATACTGGCTGGGGACGCGGCCGTACGAAAACAACGATTGACCGGTTTGAAATCACTCCAGTAAACAACGCCACAGCAGTGCTTTATACCTATAACCCTTGGCGCGGATCAGACACTGGCGTTGGCGCGAATTATAATTTTTGGAAAATATGGAATAGATATTTTGTTCGCAATTATCCAGATGGAACATTATTGCAAGAACAAGGAGAGCAAGGCGTCTGGCTTCTGCAGAACGAAAAAAGAAGGCCATTCAAAACTCGGGCTGCCTTATATTCGCGCTATGACGCGAGCCGAATCATCCAAGTAAGCAAGAATGAACTTGAAACCTATGAAGTCGGGCCAAGCATAGAATTTGCTAATTATTCGCTCCTGCGCGCGCCGTACGGCACTATCTATTTATTGGTTGATGACGCAATCCGCGGAATTGAATCAATGGAAGTGTTCCGCACAATTGGATTTAATCCAGAAGAAGTGATTGATGTTGAAGAAAAAGATCTCGCGCTCTACACAATCGGCGCAAACATCACGCTCGCGTCCGCGTACC
The DNA here is from genome assembly GCA_002787075.1 of Parcubacteria group bacterium CG11_big_fil_rev_8_21_14_0_20_41_14. Classification (GTDB taxonomy): domain Bacteria; phylum Patescibacteriota; class Patescibacteriia; order UBA2169; family UBA2169; genus CG1-02-41-12. Next base: position 3,674 of record PCVT01000159.1, on the reverse strand, counting down.
CGACTGGCGCGCTTTTGCAGGATAATAAAACCGGAGCAGTGTTTTTCGTGCAAGATGGCAAACGATATGGACTGATTGACCGCTCTATTATGAATCTGCGCTTTAAGAACCAAAAGCCATTGCCAATACATCCAGACGAGCTGAACCAATACGCTTATGCTGCGCCTCTGAAACTTCAAGATGGCACTATTATCACCTCTCCTGAATCATCTTCTGTGTATGTGATATCAGCCGGAAAAAGAAGGCCAGTGATTTCAGGCGAAGCATTTGAAAAACTCGGCTTTAAGTGGGATAATATACACGAGGTCCCGCAAAAAGTGGTTGATCTTCATCCGCTCGGGGATCCGCTTGATCTGATTATCACATACGGAGAAGGAGAAATATTAGGAGATAATACTAAATAAATGCTTTCATACGTCGCGCACATACCATCAAATCCTTTATTGCTTGAATGCATTTCCAGGCAAGCGTTTTCTGATTTCAAAAAAATGTCTATTGCAATAGCGAAAATCGCGCAAGATATTAATGATCGCGATATTGAAACAATAATCACAATAACACCAGCAGGTATTGGATTTGAAAACGCGCATTCTTTAAACGTAAGCCCTGAATTTGAAATTAAATTCAATGATTTTGGCGATTTTTCAACGCAAGAAACAGCAAAAGGAGACGCAATAACCGCAAGCTACATAATCCATAATTTAGGCACAAAATACCCTATTTCGTGCGTTACAAATCCTAGGATTGACTTTGCTTCCGCAGTTGCCGCAATGCATATGCGAACGCGCAAAAAAAAGTATAAAATACTTCCTATTACCCATTCTTTAGAGCCAATTGATAAATTATTTTCATTTGGAAAGTCATTAAGAGATGTGCTGGAAGATACGCAAGAAAAAATCGCTGTTATTTCAATTGGAGATTTGTATCGCGCTTCTAAAAAAAATCTGGAAAAAGCAAAACAAATGGACAGCGAAATTTTAAATCAACTTCAAGAAAAAGACACGCAAGGATTTCTAAAAAATAGTTCTGAAAATATTAATTCATTATTCGCGCGCGCCTTAAGGCCGCTTTCTGTCGCGCTTGGATTAGTAGATGATATGCAATATGATTTTGATGAAAAAGCATACCAAAACATCCATGGCACTGGCTTGCTCGCGGCACGCTTCGCAATATGATCGCGAAAATTACTCCTTTGCTTCGCATGCCGTCTAATCTTGATTTGTTTGATTATCTGGTTTTAGATGAGATGCAAGGCAAAATAAAAATTGGACAACTAGTCTCAATCCCTTGGCAGAATAGAAAACTTCCAGGGGTTGTTTTGTCTTTGGAAGAAAATTTCCCCACCTGTACTCAGGGGGGGATTAAGGGGGGGTCTTTCCGCATTCGCCCGATTGACAATATCATTGATGAGAATCCAGTGCTCTCAAACGCGCAGATGAAATTAATCAAAACATTTTCTGAATATTATTTTTGTACTCAAGGATATGTGGCGCGCTTGATAACGCCAGATAAGCCAAAGAGAAAAATCCGTCCGCAAAAAACTTATGACTTAGGTCTTAGACTTCACAACTTTACTATATCAAAATCACAGCTTAAAGATTTAAATGACTCGCTTGTGTCATTGCGAGGGAGGTTGCTGCCGACCCTGGCAATCCCGTCATCAACGCATTGTGCTCTGGACACGGGATTGCCGCGTCGCCCTGAGTACAGGACTCCTGGCAATGACATGGTAATTCAAGATGTTTCCTCTTTTATTTGGCTTATACTAAGCCTAATAAAAGAAACCAAAGGCCAAGTGCTTGTCATGTTTCCAACAATTGACCTCATCAACGCTATAGCTTCGGTTGTACAAAAAAAGTGTTCAGATAAGTTAGCTGTAATTCACAGTGAATTATCAATGACCCAATACTGGAATCAATATCAAAAAATCCTAACTGGAGAAGGAAAAATTATTTTATCAACCAGACAAGGCGTGTTTCTGCCTATATTGGATAATAGCAAGATAATATTTTTTGAATCAACATCCCAGGACTTCAAGCAGTATGACCAGCACCCTAGATATGACGCTAGAATTGCGGCATCATGGGTGTCGCGCATCACAAATTCTGATTTAATTTTCGCGTCCTCGTCTGAATCATTATTAGTTCGTCATCCCCTCGGAATACTCGGGGCAGGCTCTGAGCGAGGTTACTGCCGAGTCAAAGGATATACCAAGCTATCTTCAGCATGTAATATCAAAACCCAAACCAAACTCATAGACATGAAACAAGAAATGAGCAAAAAGGACTTCTCAATAATCGCGGATTCAGTGTTAGATAATATCAAAAAAATAATCGCGCAAAACAAAAAAGTTTTAATCATTTCTTTGCGCCAAGATGCTGATCAAGGCGTGTCAGTTAATAAAATAGCTGAAATCTTGACTAACCAAATAAAAAATTGTACAATATCCACAAAATATGATTCAAATCAAAGCTTTGATATACTGGTCACAACTGCCTATCCTCTGGAAGCTCTAAAATTGAGTTCTTTGAAACACAAATTCGGATTAGCCATATTTGCCTCAATTGAACCCTTGCTCGCGATTCCGGACTTTAGAAGTGGCGAGCGTGCGTTTAATCGTTTGAATTTTTGGAAAATCATGTGCGCGGAGCTCCAGATTGAGCAAATTATTCTGCAGTCATATTCTCCGGAAAATTCAGCTATTAGAGCATTCGCGTACGGCGAAGTTGAATCATTTTTTAAATCAGAATTAGATCATCGCAAACAGCTTAACTATCCCCCGTTTGGGCAACTTATAAAATTGTCTTTATCTCGTCATTCTGAACAAGGCGAAGCTGAAGTGAAGAATCTCGTGGATAACGTCCGAGCATTATTGACGAGATCTTTCCCCACCGAATCGGCGAGTCAAGATGACGCATCTATTCTTGGTCCATTCAAAGACAAAAAAAATCAGCAATCATTGCTTATTAAAACTAGTAAAGATACTGACTTAAAAATTATGAAATCACTTCCCCATGGCTGGACAATAGACCGTGATCCTGAAAATATTCTCTAGCCGTCATCCGGACCGAGTGTATCCGCGAGCCGAGGGATCTGTTTCTTATTATGAAATTAAAAATAATCACCCATCCAAATGATATCTTAAGAAAAACATCAGCGCGCGTTGATGACATTAATGCTGTACAAAAATTGTGTTCAGATATGGTTGATACAATGGAGCAAGAAAAAGGCATTGGTCTTTCCGCGGTTCAGGTCGGCGACCTGGTCCGTATTATCGCTATTCACAAAGACGCGGACAAATCTTTGGAAGACCATGCTGTTATGATCAACCCGAAAATATTTTCTAAATCAAAAGACATGGAAGAAGGAGAAGAGGGCTGCCTTTCCATTCCAAATTGCGAAGGCATTGTAAAGCGCGCCAAAAAAATAAAAGTCCGCTACACTGATGTGAGCGGACTAGAGCAGAAGACGAAAGCTGTTGGCTTGTTCGCGCGCGTTATTCAGCACGAGATTGATCACTTGGATGGAATTTTGTTTATAGATAAGACAGAGAAATTGACTAAAGGATTTTGAAATGAAAGATAAAGTTAAAATTATATTCTTTGGCACGCCGGAATTCGCAGTGCCTACTCTGAAAGCGTTAATCAACGCGCCTTTTTGTGAGGTGCAAAAAG
>PCVT01000073.1 GCA_002787075.1 Parcubacteria group bacterium CG11_big_fil_rev_8_21_14_0_20_41_14 | reverse complement strand
CGCGATGGTTTCATCAATGCTTTCGCCTTCATCCAGCATCATGGCGCTTCTCATCAAATACATGTGAATATGCGCGTGCGTATTTATAAGCCCCGGGGTAATAACCGCGCCTCCGCGCTTGCCCGCGTCATACACAATATCAAAATTTTGTTGTTTGACTTTATCAGAAGGCAGGACTTCTTTGATAATATCGCCTTCAATAATAATGGAATGATTTTCCAGAATGGAAATATGGTCGTCTTTGTCTGTGGTAAACAAAAACCGCGCATTATGAATCAATACGCGCTGGTAGTTCTTGTTTTTGATTTCATACCTGCTGTGCGCGTCCTTTTTTCCGCCTTTTTTCGGCTCAATCTTTGCGTGAGATGCGAGCGACGCGGCGATAGATTGGAGCGTTTCGGGTTTCATGTGTTTATAGATAATAGCGAAGATTTGCGGTTCTGTCCATTATTCCCACTCAATAGTGCCTGGCGGTTTATTAGTGATATCGTAGAAGATATAATCAATCTTGCCAGTGTTGAGGATTTTTTGGGTGATGCGCTTGAGTATATGGCGCTTGATGCGCGCGAAACTCGCTGTCATTGCCTCTTTGGATGTCACTGGACGTAGCACTACAGATTCAAAATGTTTGCATCCTATGGGAATCAAAACAGTGGGGAATTGCCAAATTTTGTCGTACAGCCCCGCGTTCTGAATTTCTTGCATAACAATGTTATCAATTTTTTGCAATAGCTTGATTCTGTCCAAGGTGAGTGTTCTATCTTCATTCGGAAAGTTAAACACGAGATCCTTCAACTCCGCGGGTACGCTCCGCTCAGAGCCTGCCCCGAGTATTCCGAGGGGATGACGTGTCCTATTAAGAAGCACTAGTACGCGGTTAATTTCTTTCGTCGCGTTCGTGATATTGGATGAGATTTTGTCTAGCGCGTCCCATGTTTTGTTGCTCGTGATTGCTAATGGGTGGGCATAGGTGCGATTGTCGCCTTGCACGCCCACTGATTTGATAGACAGGATATGATAGTTCGTTATTGGCAGTCGGACTTTGGAAATATCCGGAAGAACTTGCTTTTCATCTGTGGCGTTGTGGCACAGAATCCTGATTGCTAACCCTGGGCCTGGGAACGGATGTCGGTTCACCATTTTTGAGGGAAGCCCTAAGAGCGTGCCGAGTTTTCGCACTTCATCTTTGTAAAAATCAGCAATCGGCTCAATCACTTTACCTTGTTTGATTAGTTTTTGAATCGCGTCCACGCGGTTGTGGTGGGTCTTTATGGTATCAGCATGCTTGGTGGCGCCGGTTTCAATGGTATCAGGATATATGGTGCCTTGCGCTAAAAGCCATTGCAAGGAATCCAGATTCAATTTTTTAGCTACCACATCTTTAACATCAATAAATGTTTGGCCAATGATTTTGCGCTTTTGTTCCGGGTCAGCAACGCCTTTCAAGCGCTCGTAAAAGATTTTGCTGGCGTCATGCGCGCGCAAATTAGTAAAGCCGGCTTGTTTCATGAATTTCCGGATTTCACTTGATTCGCGCAATCTCATAAACCCGGTATCAATGTACAAGCCATACACGCGTTTTGAACCGAGCGCTTTAGTCAGCAAGCTGAAAGCCACTGAAGAATCCACACCACCGCTCACCAACAAGAATACTTTTTTGTTTTTTACTTGTTTTTTGATTTTCTTGATTTGCTCATCAATAATATTATTAATCTGCCAGTTTTTTTTGGCTTGACAGATAGCAAACACAAAATTGTTTAAAATTTTCAGCCCTTGATCAGTGTGATGAACTTCAGGATGAAACTGCAAGCCGTAAAAGTCGCGCGCACTATCTTTCATGGCAGCAATAGCGCAATCATTAGTAGAACCGATTGTTTTAAATTCTTTGGGAAGTTTTGACACGCTATCTCCGTGGCTCATCCAGACAGTTGAAGATTTTTTTATTTTCGCAAAGAGCGGGGATGTGCCTTGCAAGGTCAGTTTTGCTCTGCCATATTCTTTTATTTTTCCGGGACGCACCGTGCCCTTAAGCGTATGCGCCATAAGCTGGTGCCCATAGCACAAGCCCAGTATCGGCAGTCCTAACGCAAAAATCTTCGCGTCAACGCGCGGAGATTTTTTGTCGTAAACCGATTGCGGCCCCCCGGAGAGAATTATGCCAATCACGTCTTTAGGTAGCTTCAGGGCTTTGATGTCAGTTGGATAAATTTTAGCCAGCACCCCGAGCTCGCGTATGCGGCGGGCGATTAAATGCGTATATTGCGAACCAAAATCAAAAATAGCAATATGTTTCATGTTTTTGACTGTATTCATCAATTAAGGTAGGATATAACGTATAATACTTAAAATATACGCTCTATGCAAGAAGCTCTAACATTTGACGATGTTCTTTTGGTTCCCCAATACACTGATACCCGGCCCAGATTAGTGAAGACTGATTCAAAATTTTCGCGCAATGTGGCGTTAAAAACTCCTTTGGTAAGTTCTCCCATGGATACAGTCACTGAACACAAAATGGCTATTGCCATGGCCCTTTCCGGGGGCTTGGGAATTGTTCATAAAAATCTTACCATATCTGAACAGGCCGAAGAAGTTGCCATGGTAAAACGGTTTGAAAACGGGTTTATTATTGATCCCATAACAGTTGAGGCTGATGATGCAATCAGTGTTGTATATAAGATAAAACAGGATAAAGGAATCAAAAAAATTCCCGTGCTGAATAAGCGGGGCCAATTAGCAGGCATGGTGACTAATTTGGATTATTTCTGGCCAACAGATAGGCGTAAGAAAGTTCGGGATGTGATGGCCAAAGTTAAAGATTTAGTAACTGCTCCGGCCAATACTTCTTTGGAGCGGGCGAATGATATTATTTGCAAAAAGAAATTATCAATTTTGTGCCTGGTTGAGAAAAGTGG
>PCVT01000196.1 GCA_002787075.1 Parcubacteria group bacterium CG11_big_fil_rev_8_21_14_0_20_41_14 | reverse complement strand
AAGTTTATCAGCCCAAGGGCGCACATTTGCATAATCAATGTATGTGTTGAAATTGCCAGTCAAAAGCGATTCAAGATGTGTAATTTCTGGTTGAAATGATTTTGCTATTTCTTTAATTCTATTTGTATATGGATGAAACATAATTCATTTTATTCCACATCTTACTCGGCCGCGATTTCCTTGTTTTTCCTAAAAAACTCGTACTGCCAGGCAGATGTGTTGTAGTTGTCATAGCGATTAATCTTTTTCTTGTTCCGCGAAATAGACCAAGCTCCATTGTCCCGCGCTCCTCGTGAACTTTGCCGAATAAACAGGCGACTCATAGTAGTATGACAATCGTTCTGTTTCTTGTTCTTTAATTTCATGCGGCCGGACCACAATATCCTCGGGCATAAAATGCCGCTTGAGCCGGAGTACTGCCTCATCTTTGCCTTCGTCAAAAACCGGCTTCCCATCTATAGTATCAAAAATCCCATTGTTTGATTCCTTGGTAAGCTGGTTAAATGTATAGGAAAATCGTTCTTTTTGTCCGGCGCTCCAATTGCGCAAAAGCGGATGATCATAGCCCTGACCGACAATGTCAATCAGCGCGTAATGCATGGCTCCCGGAATGCCCAAGTATGACTGCTTGGTTAGCGCAAAATCGCGGATGCGCGGATTGTATTCAAATGTTTCTTCAACTTCCATGTGCTGGCACGCCATACACTCGAAATTAAACGGGATAACATCAAATTTTTCTCCCTTCAAATTAATTTCCATTATGAAATTGCGGTTTTGGTCAGTGAATGTGTATTCAGGATACGCATAAACATCCTGTGTTTGAAAACTCTGCTCCAAGGTTCCGTTGTGATAGCTAAAAACATGCAAATGCCCACCCCATCTGCCGCCGGACAAGAACAGCGCAATTTCTGGAATTGCATCGCCAGTCAAGTCAATAATGTCCAACGGGCGCGCCGGGTACTGGGAATCTGGAGCATTAAAATATGCTCTGTATATTCTTTGTTGAGTCATTTCAAAGTTTCCAGATACCTCATCAATAACCGAAACCGTCATGTATTCGCGGTTCAAATAATCCGGGATGACCATGACAATCTCGTTCCGGCCGTCTCCGTCCACATCGCTGTGGGAGAAATTGACGGCCGAGATAATGCCAAGCACCGTGGCTGCTTCAATAAATTGCTTGCGGTTGCGCATGCGCGCTATAAGCTCATCAAGGTAATCCGCAAATATCAATTCCGAAAAACAGATCTGCTTATGATCCTGACACAGTGTTGCTGGTTCTTTAAAAATTGCTCCATAATCACGCTGGGGCTTCTGGTATTGGGCCATTGATTCTTGCATAAGATTGCGCACTTGGGATTCAATCTCTTGCCCATTATAATCTCCGCTTTTTTCAACCGAGGAACCCAGGACTGATCCATTATTTGAATCAATTTCATTGCCTCCGCTTTCGCGCAACAACGCATAACTCGCAGCCGATAAAACCAAAAACGCGCCCATAACAAAAACCAGAAACATTTTTACGAAACCACCGAGATCTGATTTCTCCCGCAATACATTTCCAAAGGGATCAATTCCGTCTTCATATAAATGATATACTTTCTGCTCGTATGCAACATTGCCTTCTGAATTATAATTCCGCACCGCCTCATTCCAAGGCCTCCAGTACCGCTCCCCGCTTTCAGCGATGCCCTGCGCTTTATGATACAGCCACCGCACGCCCCATTTAATGCTCTGTTCCGGCTTGTCGGCATTGGCTTCCCCGTGATAATCAAGAACTTCTTGTACGCCTTCGGCGTTTAATTCGTATTCTCTGGCAACTTTTTCTGTTGTTGGATCTATCCAGCCGTCATTGTTCAGCGTGTGGATGGCCGGATTGCGAATGTCACCAACTTGCATTATGTCAGGATACGGCTCATTTGATCCTTCATGCTGTCCCATGCCGGTTTCTATGTAAATCATGGCTTTTACGAGATTCGGGTCAAGCGGCTTCTGGGGTGGATATTTTTGTGATAAAAATTCATCATTCCATTCTTTGACGGAATCGCGTGTAGCTTTGTCATACTTATTATAATCCTGACCACTCGGCCCGGGATTATATGTCTTGACGGCCGCTTGGATTGGTTCGGCCTCTGTGGGCGCTTCAAGTTCAAACGAAACAGTATGCACTGTCGGCGTTTTGTCGGACCATAATTCTATGTAATGCAATTCTTGAATCTCCAAATTTTCTTCAAATGTCTTTTCCGATGTCTCGCTTCCAAAAAACTTTTTGATGACACTTGAAGCAAATATCCAGTTGCGATGCAAAATTGATGATTTGTTTTTCTTGATATTATCGTCAACAATAATCTTTATGTCGTCCCCGTCAGGAAATCTCCAGCGCGTTTGCGCTTTGACAGTAAATGATTTCAAGCCCACATCCATTAACACAAAAGTGAGCCACGGCTTATTGTTCTCGTCTTCGGCTTGCTGGTTTAAATCAAATGCGACATGCGACGGATCAGCGATATTTTGAACATCAACCCGGTCAACGAGCGCGCCTTGGTCCGGAATTAAAGAGATGGCGTGTTGACCGGCTCTAAATCGGCCAATAAAATAGACTGTTTTTGAGGTATTGCGCGACTGGCCACCGGAAAAAGCGGCTGGCGAGTCAAAATAGCGCTGCGGATTATTCAGCTTGGGAAACTTTTCTCCGTCAATCTCAACCCTTAAATCTTCATCATCAGTAGCATCAGCGCCACATTGTTTTTCGTCCCGCACCCTGGCTGTGACGGACAGCACATACCATCCTGAAGCGCCGATATCAAACGGTAATGACAGTATCTTTGATATTTTTTTTGGTTTTAAGAGTAATTCCTGCATATTCAAAATAATAATCTTAGCTGTTTTTTATTTATTTGCTTCGGACAAAGCCCTAAAGTTATTCCGGCTCACCACTTTCCTGCCGGTCTTCTTCTCCAAT
>PCVT01000080.1 GCA_002787075.1 Parcubacteria group bacterium CG11_big_fil_rev_8_21_14_0_20_41_14 | reverse complement strand
TTCGCCATAGTTGACCTGCCCCAGTTGTCTGTTATTGTGACTTCTGGCCTGTATTGAGCCGGGTTCGCGCCGGATGCGGTTATTTTAGACACTATCTTGACAATTCTGTCAAACTGTCTATAAATGAAGGTAGAAACCAAAGGCACTTTGAAAATTAAATGATTCTATATAACTCAATAGGTCGCCGACCTTTACGATACTACACTAAATTCCGGTCCCGTAAAAACACCCACCCCACAAAACCAACAGGGCGCACCCGACTAGCACAATGCGCTAGGTGCCCTATTTCCTTATAGAAAGGAAAATCATGAAAAGGATAATGTTGCTTTTGAGTGCGGTCGCGCTTCTGCTCTTCTGGGCAGATGCGGCAAGCGCGGAAAAGGACGGCTGGGATGTGTATCGCCTGGCTCGTCCACAAGGAATCGCGAAGATGGTGAATCAGTCGCCTGCTCTTGGCAAAATTCTTGCCCCGTTCGGAGTGCCAAAAGGCCCTCCGATTGAGTATGACAGGACTGTTACAATGGATAGCGTGACCATTGTGATTGGTCCAAGCGAACCGGCGTGGGAAACCAGAAAATGGATTCCAGTAATCAAAAAAAATGACATTGTACTGCTCAAAGGAGATCCTCCATATCCTGCTAAAGCATACAATGTCATTGAGCAACGTGGCAATCTCGTGTATATTGCAATAAATACGGGATTGCTTCGTCGGCAGTAACGCCTCCTCGCAAGGACACTATAATACTATGCGCTAATAATACTTTTCCTGCCTTTGCCCGCAGCACTAGTGTGCGATTTCATTAAAATTATTTCAAATCAGATATCAATTGCTTAAGTCCGGCAGTATTTACCCAATAATTATTCGGATTGTTTTTAAGATGTTTGTTGATTTCATTTCTTTGTGTAACAATTTTTTCTCCAGCGTCGCTATCGCCTAGCAATACATTAGAATATTTGCCGTCTAAAAATGCGATATAAGATATTCCGTTTTTTTCATTTAAGCCGAGAATCTCAATCAACTCAGATATTTGCTTATCCTGGTCTCCGCCTGAAGTGTTCAAATGCTTTGCCTCGCAAAGCAGAATTTTATTTCTTGCTTTAATTATCAAGTCCAATGTTTTGTCTTGATTTTTTGTTTTAATCTTTACTCCCAAATTTTTGCGGACATTCTTTAAATTAAATTTTTTTGAAAATTTTACCACGCAATAGTCGGTTTCAAAAAAATCTTCCCAAACAAACGCTTCTTTAAATCCGTGTCTTTCCAATATATGGATAAGTTTTTTCTCTCCGCATTTTCCTTTTTTTCGCGCAGAATTAGTATCAAGTATGGCCTGTACCCATTCTTGCGGAACCATTTCATTAAGCACTCTTTTGGAAAAATATTTCTCTGTAATTTTTTTAAGCAAAACAATTTCGTTTTTGACTCCCTTAATAATATTGTCGCAAGCATTCACAAAGCAAGCGAATTCAGAACAATTGGAAAATTTGCTGATTATTTTGGATAGCTCCAAAAAATACTTGTCAATCACAGCGGATTTTTCTTTTTTATCTTGCAATGTCCTTATAGTGATTAAAATATTTTTTATTTCTTTGGCGTTTTTGATGTATTTGTCCAATTCTGGATGTTTTTCTTCAAAAACATAAAAATCATCAAGAAGTTTCTCTTGTTTGTTTTTGGATATCTCAAAATAATGCAGGTTGCTTTGAATTTTTTTCATAATAAATAAGGTTTAAAAATTTGTATGCCAAGTCAAATGAAATTCTTTTGCGATTGTTGTCGCGGAAATTAGTCAAGAAAAAAGAAAAGTACTTGTCACGGCTGGCTGATAATTTTTCATTGAATTTTTTCATCAGATCAATCTGCTCGTCAATCCCAACTTCTTCCTTAAAAATCAAATGCGCCGTGTTGCGCGAAGTATTCTTGCCCGCAAGCCCGGCTATGTTGTATTTTCGTATGTCTTCCAGCTGGATCTTTTTGCCGTTTTTGCTGTCTATGGCGCGCAAAAACAAAACATTCTTTTCAAGCAAATTTTTTATTTCTTGGCTGATTTGCAACAACTTTTTGTCTTTGATATTCTGCAGTGCTATTTCCACTTCATGCTCTCCTGATTTCAAATAATCTTCAGTGAGCCGAAAAACTCCAAGATTGTTTTTTGTGTTTTTTATATTGTGTATGAAATCGCCTCCAAACTGCCAATCATATTGTTTTTCAATAGTCAATTTTATTTTTTTATTTTCAGGATAAATTATCGCATTAATTATGTTTTTATCTGACGGTTTTTTCTTTTTTCTGAAATAAAAAGAAACAACATTATATGTCGTATCATTAAAAACTTGCTCCGAAAAAATGTTCAACGCAACTATTTCAAATTTTTCAAAAAATAAATCCCTGATTCTTTTTGAATTTTCAGCGCATAAAAAATTTAATGGGACTATAAGTATGCCCTCGTCGCAGTTTAAAACGGAAAAAATTGATACTTGGTATAAATCCTCAAAAACAGAATTTCTTCCAGAAAATAACTTCTCTTTTATTTCTTTGGTGGCTTTATTCTTATGCAGGTAGGGTGGATTGGCGCAGATAAATTTATAATTCTTTGGAGAATTTATTGAATCGTTAAAAAAGACATTTTTATTATTCACATAGTTCTTATCGCAATCAAAGCCGATAATGCTTTTGCAATTATTATTTTCTGACCATATCAATAAATCCTGATTCCCTGCAAAAGGATCAGTGATATCTTTGTTTTTCACAAACTCCTCAAGTCCTTGCAAAATATAGTCCGAATTTGTGGTAAAAAATTGCCCTAAATTTCGTTTTTTAATTATATCATTCATAGATGAATTATATCATAACTTTAAATAAAAATAAACAACTTAACACCCATCCAAAACAACATATTGACAATTTTGTCAAACTGTGTATAAATGAAGGTAGAAAC
>PCVT01000020.1 GCA_002787075.1 Parcubacteria group bacterium CG11_big_fil_rev_8_21_14_0_20_41_14 | reverse complement strand
CTTCAAATAGAAAAAGATGCCCAAGAAATTCGCAAGCGCGTGGAGCAATTAGGAAAGCATATTATGAATTATGAGGACTACATGCGCAAACTCGGGGGGCATCTTTCCACAACCGTGAATTCATATAACGCGTCTTACAAAGAATTAGGTAAGATTGATAAAGATGTGATGCGCATTACTGAGCGCGCTGAACAGGGCGTTGAGCCAGAATTGATTGAAGCGCCGAAGAATGATGAATAGTAAAACGGTACCAGGTACCGTTTTCTCCCCCTTTACTAAGAGCCTGTCCCGAGTACCCCCGAGGGAGGGAGATTAAGAGGGGGTTCTTCCTGGAGTTTTTGTCAACCGCGTATTTTTATGCTATAATTATGTCTGTGGATAAGTCATATCCATATTATTAAAACAAAAATAAAAATATGCCAAAAAAATTAATGGCTCATTCTACGAAAATCACATTTGGAATTTTTGTTATCATCTTGGGAGTGCTTATGTACGCGCGCCAAGTTGGTATTATAGCGCCTGATTTTCCGATTTGGCCGGTTGTGCTTATATCGTTCGGTGTGTTTTTGGTGGCTGGTGAGATGAGCAAATAAAATTTATATTTTACGCTTAAATAAACCCTTCAGGCATCTGAAGGGTTTATTGATGATTATGCAAAAACTATATTGCTATGTTGATGAGTCAGGCCAGGACAGCGGTTCAAATCATTTTGTGGTGGTCGCGGTGGTGAATAAGGATGACCAAGAGGAATTGCGGAAAAAGATCATTGAGATTGAAAACATAGTTGGCGCTAAAAAGAAATGGCATAAATTGCGCCACACTAACAGAATGGCATATCTTGATCTGGTTTTGCAAAAGAAAGTCGTTTCAGGCGAGGTGTTTTGCGCATATTACAAAAAGCCGATTCCGTATTTTTTCGCATTGGTTCAGGCAACAGAAAAGGCAATTAGGCAATCTGCAAAAGAGGCCTATGCCGTGAATATATATGTTGACGGCATAAATAAAAAAGAAGCAAAATTTCTCACCAATGCTTTGCGAATGAGCGGCATCTCACTGCCTTTGGTGAAATCCCGAAGAGACGAAAGCGAACCACTTATTCGTTTGGCTGACATGTGGGCAGGATGCATGCGTAGCGCTTTATTAAAGCAAAAGGACGCTCGGTCCATTATCCTGCGCGCGAAGAAAGAAAAGTATTTAATAGATATGACATCATAAAACCCCTGCAGAACAGGGGATTTATGATTGACCTTGGCTATCCGCCATACGGCGGCCAAATCTCTGCCAAAAAGGGCAGGCCTTCGCCAAGGTTCAATACTATAAGTATACTCCTATTTTTTAGTTTGTCAAGATTGTCTATTTTTGGCTGATTTTAGCGAAATAATGCAATTATACTTGCATTTTTTTATTAGATATGGTATAATATATTTCATGAAAACGAAAATTTGATCTTTTTTAAAATCCAAACGCCCGCGTCCGAGGCAGTAAAATTTCGGCGAGGATAGAAAATCATGAAGAAGCTTTTTATTATGCTGTTTTGCATTGCTGTATTGTCCTATTGGGTCATACAGAATATTGCTGGACTAAGCATACAATTTAGCGACTCGGAAAAGATGGAATTTGATATCACGCACCCCTCTAACAATAGATCTGAACGCTTTCAACTTCGCGTTAAACGACTCGGCTGAAGCATTGGTGCTCCGGTTATTAAAGTAATTCAGTATAGTCGTTTCACGCAAACGGATTGATTCAGCGACGACATTGAAAGAATCAATATTTTTCTCTTTAATTTTTTCGTACCATTTGTCTAAACTTTTTTTCGCGTCAAACTGATTATGATTGTGTTCGTAAAATGATCGGAACATCATTGACAGCTCATAGGCGTTTTTAATCTCCGGAAATTGTTCAAACAGAATAGCGGCTCGGTTCTTCTGGCTGTCCGTCCATTTGCCGCTGGATTTAAATAGCAGATAGCGACTTCTCGCCAGAAGTTGTTTTTTTGTGTCTCCATTTTTGTATTCGACCGGCCGGTATTTCCTATGTTCTCCCCGCGCTTTTTTCATAGACTCATTTTCTTCCTTGATCGCTTTTTTTCTGAGCTCAATCCTGATTTCCTGTACTGCTTCGCTGACGACTTTCTGCGCGTGGAACCGGTCAATTACTTGAACGGCCTCGGGGAAAGAACCTTCGGTAATAATATCAATGCTGCCGGCCATATCCAAAGTAATTTCTTCCACCGTCATTCTCCTTTCGGCAGGCATTTTTTGCAAAATCGGCTGTATTTCGCTGGCTTTAGTGCCATGCGCCATAGCCACAATCGCGCCCTGCCGGCCCTTGGCCTGCTTGTTTGTCACTATCGTATATAGCTCTCCGTTGGAAAGGGCGACTTCATCAATGCTCAGCCGCTGGCCGATATTTTTCGGGAAGAGCAGCCATTCATCGGCGTGATCAATTTGATCCCAATCTTTAAATCCTGACAGATAATTTTTGTATTGCGCTTCAAATTCTTTGGCCGGGAGGCGATGAAACTTGGCGATAGAAATTAGCGAGACCGGATTTTCTTCCGCCGTCTTCTTTTAAAAAATCGGCGAATTCTTTTTCCAGCTGAGTGCCGGGAAAATTTAATGGGATATCGCGCTTCAATAATTCTATTTGGCCTTCGGCTTGCCAATAGCGACGCCTGAATGTCAGCAACGTCCTTCTGCCCCTGATCGGAAAATCCGTAATCGTTATCTCCTTAAAACCTTTCGATATTATTGTTTTATTTTTCAGTTCCTCGGTAATCGGAGGAAGATTTTTTTCTTCCAAAATTATCCTTAAATCGTTCTCGTTTCTATCGCCTCCGGCGAGATCGAACCATTCCAGGATTCCCTCGGGAAGAATTAATTCCAAAATTGATTTTTCAATTGTCATAATGATAATCGTTAGTTTAATTATGATTATCATTATACCCGCGTCAGCTCAAATTTTCCAGATTAGTCCAGC
>PCVT01000071.1:200-13417 GCA_002787075.1 Parcubacteria group bacterium CG11_big_fil_rev_8_21_14_0_20_41_14 | reverse complement strand
AATGTTTTAGGACAAATAAAAAAGGAAATTCAGGTTGAAAATATTAAGAATATTGAGACAATCTGGTCTGATGTGGAGTCCTTGGGTGCGACAGATATTGCGGACCAGTCGCTTGATATGGTATTTTTGGTTAATATTCTTTTTCTAGTGAATGATAAAAAATCTCCATTCGCGGAAGCAAAGCGGTTATTGAAGCCAAATGGTAAACTACTGGTTGTTGAGTGGAAAAAAGGAAACACCAGCATTGGTCCGTCTGCTGATAAGAGAATAGATTTGGCTAATATAAAGCAAATCGCTCAAGAAGCAGGATTTTCTGAGGAAAAAGAAATTAATTCTGGCACATATCATTTTGGCATATTATTTAAAATATGATAGATCAAATAATCCATATTTTTTCTCCTGAATATCTTTTTAACAAGAATTTGGGGCCATATCAATCAAATATAGGCACTCTTTTTGCCGGATTTAATGTTTTGATTATTGTTTTAGCAATTATTTTGCGAAGGTTAGCCAAAGAAAAAGATTTGTTTATTAAAAAAGCAGTTCAAAAATATGGATCATGGGCATGGACCATGGGCGCGATTGGAATAATCCTATATATTTTCAGGCAAATTAATGTGATGTATTTATCAGCACCGATTATAGTGCTGATTTGGGCTATCATCGCTATTATTTGGCTGATATTAGTGCTAAAATATCGCATCATAACAGTTCCAAAGCGCAGAAAGGACTTAATGATTGAAAAAGGCAAAAGAGACTATCTTCCATAAGACATGCTTGGTTCTGCAACGCAAAATTTGGGCGACTGGGGAGAGCGAGTGGCTGCATGGTGGCTCGCAAAACAGGGCTATAAAATTATAAAACAACACTACACTACTCGGTTTGGAGAAATTGACCTGATCGCAAAAGACAATGATCAGGTTGTTTTTATTGAAGTAAAATTGCGGTTGGGGATAAACAGTGGATTACCAGAACAATCTGTGGATTTTAGAAAATTGAAACATATGAAAAAAGTAATTTTGTTTTATATTAGCCAAAATGTGATTGAAAATTTTAGAGTTGATGTAATAGCGATATCAAAAGGTAATAAAGAAAAATCCTTGAAAATACGGCACCATAAGGCCTTATCCGATATGTTTAATTAAAATTTGCACAATGTTATCCATACCCTATGCACAGTTTTATCAACACTGTGCATTTTGTTTTTTCAGAATGTGATGTACAATATTATAATCGCTCTTTCAATCGTCATAGTCAAAATTTAATCAGGAGGCAAGCAGCTTAAAGCTTATTTCTTTTCTATTAAAAATAATAATAGAAGAGGCATGAGAACACGGCTGCTTGCCTCTTCTGGTTATAGGATTATGACAAACCAAAACATTCAGTATTGTTCTTTCAACCAAAAAACAAATATAATAAAAAATACGAAAAAAGCCGCTGTTTTGACGGTAGGATTTTTTGTGGCGCTCTTGCTTGGGGTGTGCTCAGGCGTTAGCGCTATGGAGCCAATAGTGTCTTCTTCTGTTGATGGCCAGAGCTTTGCAAGCCCTATGCCGAAAATTTCTGGTACTGCTGAGGGCGCGCAAGAGGTACTGGTGTACATTGACGGCGTTTTAAATGGCAAAACGCAAGTAAAAAATAGCTTTTTCAGCTATGTTCCGTTTGTGCCTCTCTCCTCCGGCAATCATGAAGTAATGGTTCAATCAGGATCAGAAAAAAGTTTTCCAATTCTGATTAATATCATTCCAAACCCTTCTCCAACATTGTTGATGCCTGCCCAAGGATCTCAAGTTGGTCAGGATAGAATATGGGTCGGCGGAGTAGCAAAAAATGATTCATTAGTGCGCGTTTTGGTTGATGGCGTTGAAAATGCCAGAGTAAAGGTAAAAAATAATACTACAGGCACTGCGAGCTTTGGAGCGCAATTAAAAGATTTGTCCCAAGGCGTGCATGTAGTAACCGCTATCGCGCGGGATAAGCAAGGAAAAGAAAGTTTTATCTCTGATCCACTCGTTATTGATGTAAAGCCCGCGACTCCGGCTCCGATTTTGAATAAGCCGATTGTGAACGCGTATTCAGGCATTGAGCGGCCTATTATTTCAGGATTCGCGAAAAATAATTTAGAAATTTATTTTGTGATTGATGGAAAGATTGAATACCGATTGCCTTTGGGCGCGGATCCTTCTGGTGTGATGTCATTTTCTTGGCAGCCAAGCAAAGCATTTTCTTTGGGCGAGCATAAAATTGAATTATTCGCGTCTGATAATGGGAAATTATCAAACAATTCCATAGCGCGAATGTGGCAGGTTGGTGAAATCGCGGATGTGTCTGGCTCTGTGAGCGCGCCTGAACCAAAGCCATTGGATGATAAAGATGAGATAGGACAAGCTCCATCCGATATTGGTGAAAAGCAAAAGGATTTGTCTGTTTCTGAAGGAGAAAAGCAAAACGCTTTGAGCGTGAAGGATGATTTGCAAAAAGAGGATGAGTTGCCTATAGTGCCTGATGATTCTGATGAAGCAATAGGTCAAGACAAAGATGATGAAGGCAGAATTGCCGCGGATGATGACGCTGTATTGGGGTCTTCCAAAGGTCCAGAAGACAAAAGCAAAGAACTTGCTGTTTTGGATGAGCCAGAAGGCGATATAAAAGAAATAACTCCAGGAGCTGTTGTTAGGAATGTTGAAGAAAAAGAAGAATTTACTTTTAATACTTCTTTAGTAATTGGCATTGTTATTCTGGCATTTTTACTTCTTTCAATTCTTGTCTGGTATATCCAGGAAAAGCGCGCTGAACTTGGGGATAGGGTTGTTAATATTTTCAGGGAAGATGATGAAAATCAAGATGAATTTGAATATACTACTCCAGAGGATAGCGCGTCTGAGATTAAGAAATCATCACATCTTCCAGGAGAAGGGCATACTGATTCAATACGGCCACCCGCGGAAAAGAAAAAAGGCGAAGATAAAAAATTAGATGATTCCAGTTTTAGCGGTGATAGTTTTGATATGCCTTCTCCTCCTTTTGGCGAGCCAGAGCCGCCAGCTCCTAAGTATGAACCCCCAAAAGAAGACTTTCCTCCTCCCAGGCCGGACCACATGCCGCCTCCGCCTCCGCCGATGTTCTAGAGATTGTTAACTTGATTACTGTATTTGATTGTGGTATATTAAATTTAAGCTAGTTTACGATTGTAGACTAGCTTATTTTATACCAAATATTAGGAGAAAATTTATGTCAAAAGAAGTAATACAAGCAATTAAAGCGATTTGCGATGAAAAGCACATTCCTGTTGAGAGTGTGATGGCAACCATTGAGCAGGCCTTGGCAGCGGCATATCGCAAGGACTTTGGCGACCGTTTGCAGAATTTAAAAGTGAAATTTAATCCGGAAAACATGGAAATCCGTGTGTTTGACGTGAAAGAAGTGGTTGAGGACCAGGAGTTAGACGAGGAAGGGAATGTGATTGGTAGCGATATTGCGCAATCTGATAGCGCGTCTGGTGCGTCCGATGGTGCGTCCGATGGTGCGTCCGATGGTGCACAATCAGATGGCGACGATAAAATCCAAAATTTAAAACCCAAAATCCAAAAAAGCGATAAAGACGACAAGTCAAAAGAAGACGAAGATTCTATCCCCACGAGTACGCGGCTCCAGAATGACGGAGAAGAAACAGAGGAAGAAGAGCGGTTCAATCCAAAAACACAGATAATGATATCTCAAGCAAAAGAAATTAAGAAAGATGTTGAAATAGGGGAAGAACTGGTGCAAGAACTTCCGGTTCCTGGAGAGTTCGGAAGAATGGCAGCGCAAACCGCCAAGCAAGTAATTATTCAAAGATTAAGAGAAGCAGAGCGCGAAGTCGTGTTCAATGAATATAAAGACAAAGAAGGCGAACTTATCAACGGCACAGTGCAGAGAATTGAAGCAGGAAATGTTTTAATTGATATTGGCCAAGCAACCGCGGTTATGCCTGCTCAAGAGCAAGTGCGATCCGAGCGCTATACTCCAGGCACGCAATTGCGTTTTTATATCAAATCAGTTGCAACTTCAAATCGCGGACCAGAGGTAATAGTGTCCAGAACTGACAAAGAACTAGTGCGCAAATTGTTTACAATGGAAGTGCCGGAAATTTTGGATAACGTGGTCGAACTCAAATCAATCGCGCGCGAGCCAGGTTCGCGTTCAAAAATCGCCGTATATACTGAAGCGGAAAATGTTGACCCAGTTGGCTCATGCGTTGGCCAGCGCGGCACTAGAGTGCAATTCATCATCAATGAGCTAGGCGGAGAAAAAATTGATATTATAGAATGGAACAAGGATGATATCGCGTTCATTAAGAACGCCCTATCCCCAGCCAAAGTCCAGGATGTTATACTAGAAGAGAAAAGTAAAACCGCGCAAGCAATGGTAGCTGAAGACCAATTTTCTTTGGCAATTGGCAAAGGCGGGCAAAACGTGCGCTTGGCTTCTGGATTAACTGGGTGGAGGATTGATATTAAACAAGCTGAATCAGAAAACAGTGAAAAAAAGCAAGACGAATCCATTGATGCGGATATTGCTGATCCTGAAAAATCCAAATTACAAAATCCAAATGACAAAGAAATGACAAATAAGGAACCGCAAGAATCAAAAGAATAATATTAATAGTTTGGAATTTGATTTTTGAATTTTATTTGTCATTTGAACTTTGATCTTTGGAATTAATTAATGTACCAATATGTCAACATATATCATATTCTCTCTGGCCGCCTCAATCGTGGCCATTATCGCAGGAGGAGTGTTAGCTGCTTGGGTATTAGGCAGAAAAACAGGCAATGAAAAAATGCAGGAAATCGCTAAAGCCATTCAAGAAGGATCAAAAGCATACATGAGTCGGCAGTATCGCACTATTGCGATCGTGTTTGTGGTAATCTTTTTTGGACTCGTGTTTGGATTGAATTGGAATACAGCGCTTGGATTTTTAGTTGGAGCAGTATTTTCAGGAATTGCAGGATATATTGGAATGAGCGTCGCGATCCGCGCGAATATCCGTACTGCGCACGCGGCAAGCCGAGGGCTAAATAAAGCAATGAACGTGGCAGTACGCGGAGGTGCTGTAACTGGCTTTTTGGTTGTGGGCTTAGGCCTTCTTGGCGTTTCTGGATTTTACGCTTTAACAAAAGACGTGAATGCTTTGATTGGACTTGGATTTGGAGGAAGCTTGATTTCAGTATTTGCGCGCTTAGGCGGCGGAATTTTTACTAAAGCCGCTGACGTGGGAGCTGACTTGGTAGGTAAGGTTGAAAAAAATATTCCAGAAGATGATCCTCGCAATCCAGCAGTAATCGCTGATAATGTCGGAGATAATGTTGGAGACACAGCTGGAATGGCTGCTGATCTTTTCGAGACCTATGCTGTAACAGCTGTTGCCACCATGTTGCTTGGCATGCTTGTGTTCCCGGATTTTGAAAACGCGCAATTGTATCCATTGGTAATTGGCGGCATTTCAATTTTTGGATCTATCTTTGGGCTTTTCTTCATCCGCTTGGGCAAAAAAGAAAATATTATGTCAGCATTGTATAAAGGGCTTTTTGCTTCAGGAATTTTGTCTGCCATTGGATTATATTTTGCCACAGAAAGAATAATGGCTAACAATGGATTGTACGCGACTATTAATTTATTTTACGCGGCATTAATCGGATTAGCAGTAACCGCGCTTATTGTTGTTATTACTGAATATTACACATCTTCAAAATTTGCTCCAGTTAAAAGCATTGCAGAGGCATCCACAAAAGGACACGGACCCAATATTATTACAGGTCTTGCTGTTTCCATGCGCTCAACAGCATTGCCAATAATCGTTATCGCGGCCGGAATCTGGGGCGCGTATTCATTAGCAGAGCTTTATGGAATAGCAGTAGCGGCAATGAGCATGTTGTCGTTAACTGGAATTATCGTCACCATTGACGCGTATGGTCCAATTACGGATAATGCCGGAGGCATAGCTGAAATGGCTAATTTGCCAGCAGAAGTGCGCGATGTAACAGATAAATTAGATGCAGTCGGAAACACAACAAAAGCAGTTACAAAAGGATATGCTATTGGTTCAGCCGCCTTAGCTGCTCTTGTTCTTTTTTCCGCGTATTCGCAGGAATTTTTGCTTCACGGAAGAGAATTATTGTTCCGATTATCAGATCCTATGGTAATTATAGGGTTATTTATTGGTGGATTATTGCCATACTATTTCGCGGCTCTAGTTATGGAATCAGTGAGCAAGACAGCTGGCAAGGTAGTGGAAGAAGTGCGCAGGCAGTTCAGAGAAATTAAAGGAATTATGGAAGGCAAGGCAAAGCCAGAATATGACACTTGCGTTGATATTGTCACTCAGGATGCTCTTCGCCAGATGTTTGTTCCTGCTTTAATACCAGTTGTAGCTCCTATTTTAGTTGCTTGGCTTTTGGGCCCGATCGCGCTTGGAGGATTGTTAGTTGGCTGTATTGTGACTGGCATTTTTGTTGCTATTTCCATGACAACTGGCGGAGGAGCTTGGGATAACGCGAAAAAATTAATTGAAACCGGCGAATATGGAGGCAAGGGTTCTCCTGCTCATGCTGCAGCGGTTACTGGCGACACAGTCGGAGATCCATATAAAGACACAGCAGGCCCTGCCATCAACCCCATGATCAAAGTAATTAATATTGTGGCGCTTTTGATTGTCGGATTCCTTGTATAGCATGAGCATGAAGCCAAAAAATATTTTCTTTTTTTTGGGAAGCAATACTGGCCCTCTTGCGAATGCCTTATTTTTGGACAGTATTTTTGGGCAAGAAAATTTGCCAGAACCGCCGTTTATTCTTGCTGTTAATCATGTGAGTATTCCAGATGGGTGGCTGATTTCAAATTTTATGATGGATTGTTTTGATATGCCTGCATGGACTATTGGCAGGGATGATTTTTGGATAGGAAAAAGATGGTCTAATTTTATAGGTCCTCGCTTAGGTGGCATTGTTATTGATTGGAGATGTCCAGCTAAGGCGCTTGAGAGAGCGCGTGAGGTTTTGTTGAAAAAAGGGATTATACAGATTTTTCCGGAAGGAACTCGTAATCCTGACAAGCGCGCCCTATGTTTGGGAAAAACCGGGGTCGCGCGTTTGGCTCTGTCCGCGCGCGTGCCTGTTGTGCCTGTTGGTTACTTTGGTCCGCGGGTCGCGACTACTTTTGATGGGATAAAGAATTTTGTGTTTAAGAGGAATTTGGCGCGCATTGTGTTTGGCAAGGCGCTTGATTTTTCTGAATACTATGGTAAAACTATAGACCGTGATCTTCTTTATGAAGTTACTGATAAAATTATGATTGAGATTGGAAAGCTGTGTGATAAGCGCCCGCGTCTCCATGTCATCTCGAACCCCAAGCGGACTTATTAGTAATAAATATATGGCACTTAGTATTATATTTTAGGCAGTTGTATGTTGAGGGGCGAGAGATCCCCTAAATCGTCGCATAATTCATCGATTAAGGGGATCTCTCACACCACATTATCTTATTAATAAACAAACTATTTTAAGTGGAATATATAATTTACTAACATACATAACAGGTGTTCGAGATGACAAATCTATATGAATATACAAGAAAATAAATTAAATGAATCTGAATTGGAATTAGTTTTTGATTTGGAAAGAAGCGATATTGAAAGCGATTTGCAAAATTCAGCAAAGCGCATTTCTGAGAGCGTTAATATTCCTGGCTTCCGTAAAGGACAAGCCACCTATGATGTGGTGTGTAGGCATATTGGAGGAGAGGCAAAAGTTTATGAAGAAGCTTTGCAGAGAATTGTAGGAAAGGTTCTAGTCAAAGCAATGCAAGATAAGAAGCTTGAAACAGTTGGCAGGCCTGAAATTTCTATCCAAAAAATGGTTCCTCCTTTTGGCGTATCTTTTAAAGCAAAAATCGCGCTTATGCCGCATGTAGAGCTTGGTGATATATCTAAAATTAAAATTAAAAAAGCAGATCCAAAAGTTGAGGATGCTGATGTGCAGAAAGTGATTGATAATCTGCGCCAGATGCGCGTAAAAGAAGCTGTTGTTGACCGAGAGACAAAAGATGCTGATAAAGTTGTGCTTGATTTTGAAATCAAACGCGAAGGAGTTGCGATTGAAAACGGATCTGCTAAGGATTATCCGCTTGTTATCGGAGAAAAGCGTTTTATCCCTGGGTTTGAGGAACAGATTGTTGGGCTTAAAGCTGGAGACACTAAGAAATTTGAATTAGAATTTCCAAAACAATATTTTGAAAAAAATTTAGCAGGAAAAAAGGCGCAATTTGAAGTGAAGGTGAAGCAGGTATTTGAGATTATGGTGCCTGATTTTGATGATGAGTTTGCTAAGCAGATGGGGGAATATAAATCATCCAAAGATTTGCGCGCGCAGATTGTGGAAAATCTTAAACATGAGAGAGCGCGCGAGGAAAAAGAAAAATTTGAAATTGGCGCTATGCAGGAATTGGTAAAGCTTTCCACTATTGGCGCTTTGCCTGAATCTTTAGTAAGTGAAGAAGTTGATAAAATGATCCATGAATTAGAGCATGATGTGTCTAGCCAATCAATTAAGTTTGATGATTATCTTTCAAGCATAAAAAAGAGCAAAGATGATCTTAAAAAAGATTTTCATCCTAAAGCAGAGGATCGTATTAAGATGATGCTGGTGGCGCGCGCGTTCGGCACGGCCGAAATCGTCAAGATTGATGAAAAACAGGTGGATGATGAAATAGCTGTTTCCAAAAAAGCGCACGCGAACAATCCTGAAATGCTTGCTAAATTTGAGAACGCGGAATATCGCGATTATCTGCGAAATGCTTTAACCAGTCGCGCGATTTTCGCGAAGCTGGCAAAGAAGATTGGCAATCAAGATTAGTGTCATTGCGAGGGAGGGTATTCCCGACCGTGGCAATCTCACGGTTGATTTGGTAATAGAATAAAAATTGTATATTAATGACGAGATGCAGGTATGCAAACCATATCAGTAAAAGTAACTCCGCGCGCGAAAGAGAATAGAATTTTAGGTTTTAAAGATGATGTTTTGCGCGTGAAAATTACTGCGCCTCCTGTGGCTGGAAAAGCAAATATTGCTTTAATTAAGTTTTTAGCAAAAGAGTTTGGTATCGCGAAATCAGATATTCATATTATACGCGGAGAGCTCTCGCGCGAGAAAGTTTTGCAAATTCCAGATGGTATAGCGACTTTACAAAATAGATTGATTTGATATTATAGGTTAGTAGAAAGAGTTATGGCTGGACCTGTCCGCCGTAGCTCTGTATCTAGAGCGCAGGCGGATATCGTATAAGGGCTATTATGCCTCCTTGCCAAGGAGGCGATACGGGTTCGAGTCCCGTTATCCGCTCCAAGCCCGGGTGCTGTAATAGGTAGCCAGGACGGACTTAAAATCCGTTGACCGTTAGGTCGTGTGGGTTCGAGTCCCACCCCGGGTACCAAAAAAGAAGCATGTGTTTGCTTCTTTTTTGATTGGGAAAATAAAAAAGCCCCGTCTTTTTTTAAGGCGAGGCCAGTGAATCTTTTCCTTTTTAAAATTCGGACTTATAGAATTCTTTTTCTCCTTCCCGAAAGAGTCGATACAGGCAAATTATTTTGTTTTCCTCCGAGCGCCAACCAAAGCGGAGTTCATCTGTCGCGCGGGAGACGAACGATTTTTCCGGCAAACTTTGAATGGTATCGTCCGCAACGCTGTGTGTTCCGAAAGAGTTATGATATGGCCCTTGCTCGCAAAATAATTCCAATGCTTTGCGAGTTCTTTCTTGGTCTTTTGGATCGCGTTTTTTTAAATCCTTTCTAAATTTTTCAGAATAAACAAGTTTGAATCCGGTAAAATTTCCGTTTTGCATTTTTTCCGGAAATCCTTCTGGCGATTCTTTGGTAATAGCTTCCTGCGCAGATCGTTCTTGCGCTTGGTCAAATCGATCTATATCCAGCAAGAATCTTCTGCCATGTGCTGTTCCCGCGGCCAAATCTTCCGTGTATTTGCGAAGATTGTCCAAAGTTAGGCTTCTGTTCTTTTCGTCAAGCTCCAACGCGTACTGCTCCCATTCTTTGGCTCTGTTTTGCGCTTCTTGCAGGCCAATAAGTAGCTGTTCAGATTGTTGTTGAAGGGACTGGTTTTGCCCGGAGAACAAAGACAGTTTCCGTTTCAGTTCTTCGATATTAGTCAAAAGCCGAGGGATTATGCTGGCGAATGATTGCGCGATGCTTGGCAGGAATTCGGCAGCATTGCGCGCGAGCGTTTCGAGGTCGACATCTTCCTTGTCCGCGTTCTCGCTATTAACAACATCTTCGCTTGATTCTGTTGCCTGGTGTTCTGGGAATTCCGGCGACTTAGGCAACTGTTCAGTTCGCTTTTCTTGCTCGGCTTTGAGTTCAAGTATCTGCTCCCATGTTTTAATGTTGTCTTCAATCAGATATCGTATTCCACTGAATCGATCTGGAACACGATCAGTTTCGCTGGAAATTTTGTCCTGAATTTTTTGTCGTTGCTCCTGACTTGCGTTCAGGTATTCAAATGCGCATCCAAACAAGCGAGCATCAGCGCTAGCCGCCACATTTGTTACATCTAGAATACCCGAATCAGACATTGCGGCAATGGCATGCGATTTTTTCGGATCGTCGCGTTGAAATCGGTAATCATCCGAAAGAAAGCCGGCGATGATGTCGCGCCGTTTTCGCACCATTCTTCTGACTCCAGATTTTTGGTATGATGGAAGCAACTCAAAAAAATTGAATGGCATGATTTTGTCCTCCTAATTTAGGCAGGGCGTGAAAAGAACGGAATGAAACAGTGAATTGTAATATTGGTATAGCAGACTAATATGTTTATTGTCAATGTTTTGCGTGCGTGGTATAATATCCACATGCCAGAAGAAGAACAAAAAAAACAATCAATTTGGAAATTCTATTTCCAGGCGCGGTGGCAGACCGTGCTTTCTGTGCATTTTTTAGTGGCTGCCGTGTATTTGATACTGTTTTACATTGGCAATATTTTTGTGGCGTTCAAATTCGCGTTTTTTTCTATTATCACTTCAGCTCGGCTTTTAGGGCTTGAGTTCGCTCTCTGGGCAGTTATATTTGAACTTACTGTCATAGTTCCATTTTTTACTGCCTGGTACGCGGTTTTGCTGTTGCCGAATATTTGGCGCACAAAATATGGCAAAGCGCAAAAAGTATTCTTAACCATAGTTATGCTTGGCTTGATTCCAATCATAATTATTATTACAGACGGCATTGCGCGATTCGCTCTAGAAACAGAAGTATTGCGCGAGTTTGCTGTATTCCATAGTATAGAGTTATAAAATTTTACGCGCTCTTGGAGCGCTTTTTTGTTTCCATTCGGAATTTAATAATAAGAGATATAAGCAAAATAATCAGCGCGCCTGAAGTGATAAGCAGATAAATGAAAATTTTATTTGGCTGATTATTTTCTGGAATCCGAAATCGCTGAATGCCGTCAGCATCAGATTGCATATTATCCGCGCTAGCGCCTAGCACTTGTCCAGCATCTTGAGCCAGTATTTCATCAGGATCAATCAATCCAATATCGCTTTGGTACCGCGGCAAAACCCTGTATCCGCTTTGCGTTTCACTCACTAATCCAACCACTCTAATCCAATCTCCGCTTTTGGCTGTTGGCTTTGTGATGTTCGCGGTGGGTTGAAAAGTAATTTTTGCTTCTCCAGTTCCGTCATCTATAAACCAAGAAGTGCCTTTCTTTTCCACAAGCTCCCCAGCAAGCGCGATAAGCGCGCCTTCAATGTTTTCCGAGATATCGCCTGTTTGCATATCCATGGGTTCAGGAGGATCTGATTCATACAAAGAAACAATGTCTTCCTTGCTCGCGACTTTGAGCCGTGTTTCATTATTTGATTCAGTGAGTTCTCCGATAACGCCCACCATGTCCCCGACTTGCATTTGTGGCCAGTCCTTTTTGTAGAAATATACCTGAATGCCCGGAGAGCCAGTGATATAAAAATATGTCTTGCCTAACACTCCTGGCTCAACCGCGACTGTGCCTTGCACTCGCACTTCAGTTCCCAATTCTAGTTCCCGAATATCAGGTAAATCAATATCAACAATGTCTTGGTTAGTTGCATTATAGATGTTGATTGCTTCGTATCCAGCAGTCGCGTAATCAGTAATACTATAATCAACACTTTCTGCCTGAACTTCTCCGGACCAAACCCATGTATCCTCGTCTGTCTTTAAATATGTCTGTTCTTCTTTCACATCATCATACAAAACAGAATCAATCAGCTTTTCTTTTATGTCAAACAAACGGACTTCATCAGAAGTATTGTTCAGCATGATTTTTGTTTCTTCTTTTCCAAGAGTGAGATATTCTTTTGCTCCAATAGAGCGATCAATAATAGTATGCGGCTTTGATCCGCCTTCTTGATCATCTATAATCCAATTATCAAGAATAATATTAAAATTATTTGGATTATAGAGCTTGATCCATTCATCGTTGTCAGCGCCAGCGGGATTGGGAAAAATTTCCGTGATAAAGATTTGGCCTGAGGTGATAGCGGCAGGGTCGCTCCCAGTGGCCTTGTCGCTTTTAATATCCGATTGGCTTCGTAAAGATACCACATCAACAGCTGGCATAACGCTTATGGTCGTGGTCGCCACAATGTTGTGATATTTATCGCTTACTGTGAGCTTTATTAAATATTCGCCAAGCGCATCAAAAGAATATTTGAATTGCTCTCCGCTTGCTTGGAATTTTTTTCCGATCTCCCAAAAATACGATAGCGCGTCATTGTCCGGGTCAGTTGAGTTAGTAGCGAATACAGTGAACACTTCTGTTGGTGCGACTGGATTGTGAGAGAAAGTTATTATCGCCTCAGGCGGTTCGTTCGGCATTGTAAATTCATTCATCTTGGATGGAGTTTTAGTTGATGACCACAAAAATTCATTTTGCTTGATATTATAGGACAAACTGTATCCTTTAATCGTGGAATTATAGCTAATTTCATCAATCAAATTTCCATTATTGTCGTACAAATAAATTTTTTCGCTTGAATTGTTAAGAGCGATTTTTGTCTCTGTTCTATAAATGGCTTTGTATTCGCCCGGCACGAGCGTGATTGCTCCAAGCGTGATTACTTTTGAAAGATCAGACAATTTCCATCCATCAAGAGTTATGGAAGCATTGTTGTTGTTCCAGATTTCTATGAAT
>PCVT01000071.1:0-147 GCA_002787075.1 Parcubacteria group bacterium CG11_big_fil_rev_8_21_14_0_20_41_14 | reverse complement strand
TCTATGAATTCCGCGGAATTCTGATTTGTTTCCGGGTTTGGAAAAATTTCAGTGATTTTTATTTTTTTTGGATCCGCAATCGGAGCCGCGGTCGCGCTTCCGCTTTGAGTTGAAGGAGCAGTTGTTTCCGCTGGCGCGGTCGGCTCT
>PCVT01000195.1:3064-3899 GCA_002787075.1 Parcubacteria group bacterium CG11_big_fil_rev_8_21_14_0_20_41_14 | reverse complement strand
TTGTTTTCAGTGACGATTAAGTGATCCAGCAGAGGGATTCCCAACAGCTTGCCGGCGTCCCGCAGTTGCTTGGTGACGGCGATATCTTCGCGGCTTGGTTCCGGATTGCCAGCCGGGTGGTTGTGCGCCACGATGATGGCCGCGGCCATGAGCTGGACAGCAGGGGCAAAGGTCTCGCGCGGGTGCACCAGGTTGGCGTTGAGCGTGCCCCGGCTGATTTCACGCCAGCCCAGAAGGCCATTCCGGGTATTGAGGAACAGGGCCACAAAGTGCTCTTGCGGGCTTGCGCCAATGCGCTTTTGGAAGAAGGAAACCGCATCTTGGGGGCTGGTGATTTCAGTGCAGTATTCGGGCCGGCCTTCTTTGATGAGTTTGATGTGATAGAATTTGTTTGTTTTCTGGGACATAGAGGGGATAATGAGATGATGAGATGATGAGATGATGAGATGACACAACGGTTGTGTCTGATTTTATTGTAGCATACACACCCGTTGTGTCAAGCAAAGTTATCCACACAGGGCGGCTGTGTCATTTCGTTTTTTCTGGTATAATGGGACGCAGTAGAGCAGAGGGCGTGAGAGTGTGGCAGGGATGTGGCGTGGCGGATTTTTTCGGAGCAGGTGCGGGGCGTGCGGAACAGGCACGGCACCGGGGAGCGCAGGGAACTTGAGAGCCGGTCATTTGCAAAACGGGCAGGGGTATCCGTTGTGCTTCGTATCATGCCATCGCGCTTCTTATCATCCCTGCCTAAACCGGAAAGGAAGACCGGAGAACGACCATTAACCCATTGAGCTATGGCAAATCAAATCAGCGAGTATCTATCACAAATCGGCCG
>PCVT01000195.1:0-3053 GCA_002787075.1 Parcubacteria group bacterium CG11_big_fil_rev_8_21_14_0_20_41_14 | reverse complement strand
GGATGGGGAGGGGGAATCGGAGAGGGGATGAGGAGGCGAAGACAACGGGAGAAATAAATATTCATTGACTTATAAAATGAATATTTCTATATTAAACTATACAACCGTCTCACTATATCAGATGGTTAGCATATAACACAGTCAGTATATCTAAATCTAAGACAATAAGAGGCAGACAATGTTAATAGGGGAGTTAGCGAAAAAAACAAAAACTAAAAGACCG
The DNA here is from genome assembly GCA_002787075.1 of Parcubacteria group bacterium CG11_big_fil_rev_8_21_14_0_20_41_14. Classification (GTDB taxonomy): domain Bacteria; phylum Patescibacteriota; class Patescibacteriia; order UBA2169; family UBA2169; genus CG1-02-41-12. The sequence goes on along the minus strand of PCVT01000195.1, from coordinate 2,830 downwards.
ACTTTGGATAGATATGTCCGTCTGGGACTCATTCCACATGAAGTCAATCCAGAAAATGAATATCGTGAGTTTAACGGCGAAGCAATCAAGCGAGTTGGACTTATTAGGGTATTACGAAAAAAGCCATTTAGAAGAAGATTAGAAGAAATTAAAGAAATATTTGAGAAAATTCCTATTTTAAAACTGGAGGAAAAAATAAAACAATCCAACGAAGAGGCACTGCGACTTTTAAGTATGAATGATTTATTGTAATGACAAAAAAGAGAGGTGGACTAATGGCAACCTTAGAGCATGATCTGGATTTGGAATGGAGCCAAATCGCTGAAGCGTGCGAAGCTGCTACGAAAAACGGAAACTCTCCCGAAAAGGTGATAGATTGTTTATTCAAAACCCAGATTTACGCAGAAAATCACCTCGCTGAACACACTGAAAAAGAATTTGGTCACCGATTAATTTTAGATTTGTTAGCAAATGAATTTTTGAAATGCTCTATAGAAGATGATCATGTAAAATTTGATCATTCACACTTGAGATTAATAAAGGCATTTTGGGTTCTTCTGAAAGATTCTAAATGGGTATCAAAAGAATTAAAAGAGTTCGTTCAGGCGTATAGAGATATAGTGACAGATAGAATAACCGATCACCAGAGCATTGAATTCCAAAACAAAGAATTATCAGCAGAGTTCTTGTTGTCGCTGAACGACAAATTGCCATTTAATGTGAGCACACACCTCTATCATTTATTAACCATACTTGATCGCAATTTATCAAATCCTGCGTATGTAGGAAACATTGAACAAAAGTTCCTTGACAAATTAGAAAACAAAAAAGATATCAACAGCTCTGTGTTTCGTTGAAAAAGCAGCCGGTCCCATTGGCACCCTTGGCTTATTGTCATCTTTAGTAAGGCAAACAGGAATGCCTGCGGTCATTTATAGAGAAGGATATTGGTACGATCAGACAAAAGTTGTTGGTTACCAATCTAACAAAAATGATAAGATATGCATGATCTATGATTTATCTGTGACTGGCAGGGGGTTAAAACACGTTGCCTCTTTCTTTAATAACAAAGAAAGCAAAGAGGGTATAGGCAAAATTACGGACGCGATTGTTTTCTTTGATTATGATGAAAGCGGTGAAGCCAAAAAAATACTTGCAGAAGAAGGTGTAAATTTAGATTCTATATTGTGTTATAAAGATTATATATCAGAAATTGAGAGATTGAAGAAGAATCCTAAAAAAGCAACCGAGCACTTCAAACCCATCTCAAAAAACGGAAGGGCGTTGAGCCCTTCTGAGAGGGTAAAACGGCCTTTTGGAAAGGAGCAAGAAACAATGAAACACAAGGCCGAAGTTGCCCAAAATCAAGAACTACCCAAATGGTATCCATCACTTTATGCCTATAAAAAAGTTGCTCTTAAATTTAAAACTAAGGAAGATTTTTCTAAAGCGATGGGAGTGGTTTGTGAGGAGGAAAGGGGTATGCCTTATGACCTTGTGGGATTTGAAACTGTAATAATTCCTGAAAATGCGGTAGAATATTTTTCTGGATTGAAATTTAAAATAATAAAAGTCGTACCTGCTAATGAGATTCCTTCAGAAAGGCTTGCTGTTCTGCGAAAAGCAAATTTGGGGTAAAACTCATTGTTCATATCAATAATAGTTATTTTAACAAAGAGAGGATTCGCCCTCTCTTTTTTTTGAATATTTAAAAATATCATTAGACTCCGATTCTACATACAAATTAAGTGGCTATGAATTGTTATATCCGTGGAGTGGAGACATGCAAAAAGCAAAGGCAAAAACAGCGAAGAAAGACAAGATTCAATACGAAGAAAGGATAAGAGCAAATATCTACCTTCCGAGTGGAAAGAAAGAAGAGAATAATGCTCTCAATGAAGTTATTAGTTATTTTCAACAAAAACGTATATTAAAAGGTAATCGTGTGATTGAAGGATTTACAAAAAGCAATCCATTTCCTCCGCCATTTACAGGATATTGGTGGGATGAAGGTAAAGAAGAATTTGCTGATGATATTATTACAATTATAGTAATTGATTATAAAATAAAATTCACAACAGAAAGTCGTGAATTTGATAATGAGATAGAAATAATCAGAAATAAAATTGCAGAAATTTATAAAAATCACGGAGCAGATCAAAAAGAATTTTGGATCATTGCACAGCCTGTTCGTAGATATGCATAATTAGCAAGATTCTCATTTCAAATAAAAGCCCTGTGGTAATGAGCCGCAGGGTTTTTTAATGCCTGGCGACAGATGTTAATCGCAGAACAGTTCTGATGATTTTTCTGTCCAAAACGGGTAGAGAATAAGAAAGTAAAGGAAATAAAAAATACCACTGGGGGTGGCGGAGGTGGTTTTTGGAGTGCAACGAGGGCGGGGTTTACGGGATGTTGTAGCGGGTGACGAAATCAGCCGGGGTAAGGATCGGGATGCCTTGGTATTGGCCCAGGTCTTTCAGGTGCTTATCGCCGGAGATGATGCAGTCCGCGTGTCCTTCTACGGCCGCGATGAGGATGGTGTCGTCTTCTGGGTCTTCTTTGATGACTTGAAGGTTCAGGGTATGTGGAGTCCTAACCGCATATTTGTGAAGAGCTTTCCGAAGTCGGGCTATCTGCGCATCAGTGATTCCGTAGGACGCGAAAATCGGTCGGTGAAGCACTTCATCAACCTTGTCAATAATCGTCTGGGACGTGACAAACACAATCTCGCGCCGGCGCCATGTGGCGATAATCCGGCCCGGCGGGCTGGAGCGGTTGATCAGAGCGCTTACCAAGACATTGATATCAGGCACAACAATAGGCATAG
>PCVT01000151.1 GCA_002787075.1 Parcubacteria group bacterium CG11_big_fil_rev_8_21_14_0_20_41_14 | reverse complement strand
GTTCTATCACAGGAACAGGTGGAAGACTATGCCGGAGCCATGGTTTCTTCAAATACCGAAACTGACATTACCGTCACTTACCAAGACACCGACGGCACCATTGACTTTGAGGTGACTGATATGAGACCGACGGCCGGTTCGGATATTGACGTCGTTGGCACCCAGGTCTCCATTGAATCAATCTTAGACACCGTTTCCGATATCAACCTGACCGGCACCGGCAGGATCACCGGTTTGGAAGCAAACCTGGGTATTGGCACGGCCACCCCCAAAGCCATCCTGGCCGTTTCCACCACTTCAGCTTCCAGCATTCTGCCATTGTTTAGAGTGGCCTCATCAACCAATGCCACTCTCTTTACCATTGAGGCTTCGGGCAAAGTGGGAATCAATACCAGCGGTCCCGACAGGAAGCTGGATGTTCTGGATGCCACCAACCCGCAAATGCGTTTAACATATACCGACGGTTCCGTTTTCACCGATTTTCTGACCAACTCCGGCGGCGATCTGGTGGTGACCGCTTCAGGCAACGATGTGATTCTGTTTAACAGCAATCTGGGCATCGGCACTTCCACCCCGGCAGCCAGACTATCCGTGGCCGGCGGCAGCGCCCCGATGATCGTGGTTGACGCCAAGACCGGCTTTGCCAAGAACCTGATAGATCTGAAGGTGGCTTCCACCTCCAAAATGAAAGTAGATTCAGCTGGTGATATTTATTTTGGACAGGGCAGTAATCATAATATTCAAATAAGTCAAAGTACATCAGGCAACGGTGGTATCCTTTATATGTATGCTGGTCAGGGTTCGGTAGCCGAGAACAACGGCGGTGATTTATATTTAAGCGGCGGTTCCCATGGCACTGGCGGTGCTGGTCCTGGTGGCGGGGTTTCTGGAAATATAATAATGGCAACACAAGGTTTATCAGATAATATTAAAGGAAAGGTTGGCATCAATACTACTGGACCCGATAGAAGATTAGACATTCTTGACACATCGGGTTCGCAGCTTCGTTTAACATATACCGACGGTTCCGTATTCACCGATTTTCTGACCAAC